>CAZXTB010000035.1:0-10161 GCA_964643535.1 uncultured Erysipelotrichaceae bacterium
AGTGTCCTCCAATGATAAGGTCAACTCCCCATTCTGGATTTAACAAATCAGCCATTTTACAATCATTCTCAAAACCAATATGGGTCAACAATACAGTGAGATCCACATCGACTGTACGATAGGTATCGCAAATCTTTCCTACTTCAGAAGCCGCATCCTTTATATCAATAAAGGTAGAAATAAACTTATCCGTTTTAAGTGAATCTAGGATAGCTTCAGTCAAGATACCTATAAACAAGACTTTTATTCCATCGATTTCTATAAAACGATGTCCATTCAATAGTCTTGTGTTTTGATTTTTAAGATAAAAATTGGCTGAGATGATGGGAAACTTAGCATACTTTTCAAG
Organism: uncultured Erysipelotrichaceae bacterium; assembly: GCA_964643535.1. Taxonomy (GTDB): domain Bacteria; phylum Bacillota_I; class Bacilli_A; order Erysipelotrichales; family Erysipelotrichaceae; genus UBA2212. The sequence continues at coordinate 350 of CAZXTB010000035.1, forward strand.
AAAGAGTAAATGAGGTAAACCATAATCTACCTCATGATTTCCTATACAAGCAATATCAGGAGCAATATAGTTCATAATCTCCATTGTTGATATGCCTTTGAATTCTGAATCGATGAGTGATCCTTGTAGCATATCTCCCGCAATACAATACAAAACACTTTCTTCTTCTTCTCTTACTTGAGTCACATAACCTGAAAGCATCGATACTCCACCCACCAATTGTTGATTGTCTTTGGATAAAAAATCCCCATGCATATCATTGGAATGCAAAATAACCAGTTTTTTTAGTTCCTTCATAAATGGCCTCTTGAGTGATTCACTTATAATTATCATAGTCTATTTAAGATGAATGTAAACTAGGTATTTCTATAATAAGGTCTTCAACATAACCGTTTATTTTAAGTTTTCACAAGTTTGACTAAGAGGTGCCAAAGTGCTAGAGTATCAAGGTTAAAGGGAGTAGAGGCCCTCTGGGTGATCCGTTTCGTCAGCACGACTTAGGTCCGGACGTATCAAAATCTCAAGACTTTATCATTTTTTAATGATAAGGTCTTTTATTTTAAGACCTAAAAAGGAGCAACATGAGCAAACAAAAATCATGGCATGAGAAGACACTAGGAGAGGTATTATCTTCAATCGATGTTTCTAGTGGATTGAACACCCAACAGGTTCAAGATTCTAGAACTCAGTATGGGGAAAACAAACTGAATGAAGGAAAGAAAAAGAGCTTTATCAAATTGTTTCTTGAACAGTTCGATGATGCGATGATCTTGATTTTGATCGTTGCGGCCATCATTTCAGCGTTTATGGGAGAAGGAGCTGATGCTGCCATCATTATGGCGATTGTTATTTTAAATGCTGTCTTGGGCATTCTTCAAGAAAACAAAGCTGAAAAAGCTTTAGCGGCGCTTAAAGAAATGTCTGCGCCGATGGCGAAAGTACGACGTAATGGACAAGAAGTCGTGATTGCCTCTAAAGAGGTGGTTGTAGGAGACATCTTGCTTTTAGAAGCTGGAGATAAAGTCGCGGCGGATGTAAGATTGGTGAAGACTTCCAGTTGTCAAATCCAAGAATCATCGTTGACCGGAGAATCAGTTCCAGTCGATAAAAGTGCGGACCTTGTCTTAGGTGAAAAATCAGCCTTAGGTGATCGTAAAAATATGGCTTATGCGTCATCTAATGTCACCTATGGACGAGCCATTGGATTGGTTACTGGCATTGGTATGAATACCGAAGTCGGTAAGATTGCCTCAATGCTCAGTGATACCACCAAAGAAGAAACGCCTCTTCAAAAGAAACTCAATGATTTGGGTAAAGTATTAGGGATAGGGGCTTTGATTGCGGTCGTCGTGATCTTTGTGATCGGGGTTCTTAATCAAAAAGATATCTTAGATATGTTTTTAACCTCAGTTTCATTGGCTGTGGCGGTTATCCCAGAAAGTTTACCTGCAGTGGCCACCATCGTTATGGCGATGGGGGTTCAACGTATGGCGAAACGTAATGCGATCATTCGTAATCTCTCCAGTGTAGAAACTTTAGGCGGCGCAACGGTCATCTGTTCAGATAAAACAGGAACCTTGACTCAAAATAAAATGACAGTAACGGACTATTGGATCAATTATGAATCCAATTTAGATGAACTTCATAAAGGGGCTTTCTTATGTAATGATGCACGTCTGGTTGATGGAACATGGGTTGGTGATCCAACTGAAACAGCTCTTTCTCAATGGGCCATCCAATCTGATTTAGAAACGGAAATCATCAAAGAAAGCTATCCTCGTGTAGCTGAAGTGCCTTTTGATTCTGGTCGTAAGAAAATGACCACGATCCATCAGACTACGGATATGATCATCGCCTATGTAAAGGGCGGAGTAGATGAAGTTCTAAGTGGGGTTACCCACATCGCAGAAGGTGAATCCAGTCGTTTGATTACGGCTCAAGATAAAGTAAACATTCAAAAGGCCAATGAAGAAATGGGAACAAGAGCTTTACGTGTCTTAGCACTCGCTCGACGTGAACTCGATACGATGGTTGAAGACGGGGATGTTTCCGTTGAAAATCAACTCACTTTTGTTGGATTGATGGGAATGATTGATCCACCTCGTGAAGAAGTCAAAGTAGCGATCCAAGAGTGTCGTGATGCGGGAATAAGACCTGTCATGATCACAGGAGATCATCGTTCAACCGCTGAAGCCATCGGTCGTCAGATCGGGTTAATGGGAGATGGTGATCGAGTCATAACCGGTGTTGAACTTGATTCGATGAGTGATGAAGATCTCTTTAAAGAAGTAAAACACATTGCGGTGTATGCACGTGTATCACCAGAACATAAAATGCGTATCATCGATGCGTGGAAAAAACACGGGGAAATCGTTGCGATGACTGGAGATGGGGTCAATGATGCCCAAGCATTAAAGAAATCAGACATTGGAGCCGCTATGGGCATCGTTGGGACTGAAGTTGCTAAAGGGGCAGCGGATATGGTGTTGGCTGATGATAATTTCGCAACAGTCGTTCATGCGGTAGAAGAAGGTCGTCGTATAAGAGACAACATCTCAAAAGCCATCAGTTATTTGCTTTCATGTAATGTAGGTGAACTGGGTGTTATCTTGGTCGCAACGCTGTTAAATTGGAGTGCGCCTTTGTTGCCTATACATATCTTATGGATCAACTTAGTAACCGATAGTTTACCTGCTTTGGCACTTGGAGTCGATCCTGCTGAAAAAGGCATCATGAAGAGAAAACCAAATCGTGATACAAGTCTTTTAAACAAAGGCATGATCTATCGCATTTCATATCAAGGGATTTTGATTGCGATCCTTACGATCATTGCCTTCTTGTATGGATCAAATGCTTCTGATGGAGGATCTTTGGAATTAGGAAGATCGATGGCCTTTTGTGTCTTGGCTTTTAGTCAATTGGCTCATTCTTACAACATTCATTCCAATTCTCGCAGTGTCTTTACCTCCTTCTTCGCCAACAAATGGTTGATTGGGGCAACCCTCATCAACATCACTATGATGTTGGCAGTCTTGTTTATTCCTGGCATAAACACATTGTTTAAAGTGGTTCCTATCGACATTCAACATTGGGAAGTTGTCATCGGTTTATCCTTGATGCCGATCTTGATTGTTGAAGTGGCTAAGCTTCTAAAAATCAACGGAAAATAATAGAATTTCAAGCGTAGGAACTTAGCTCCTACGCTTTTTTCACTGTAGGGGTATGGTATAATTTAACCATGAAAGCATAGAATAAAAGCTCATAAACAATACATGAGAGGCATCTAGCTTACTGTCATAGCAACTACTAAAAAAAGGATATTTTCTATAAATAAGATTGTTCAAAGGAGAAAAATATGTCCACCTTAAGAGTAAATGATGTCAACATCTTTTATGAAGAAAAAGGAGACTCAACGAGTAAGAATGTTGTGTTCTTTCTCAATGGGGTTATGGCATCAACCTCAAGTTGGAGTCTACAAGTCCCTGTGTTTGAAAAACTAGGTTTTCGTATTGTCCTTCATGATTTTAGAGGACAACTGAGATCTGATAAACCACAAGGATCCACCACCTTTAAACAACATGCCTTAGATGTGATCTCCTTGATGGATCATCTTGAAATAGAAAAAGCCCATATGATTGGGACCTCTTATGGAGGAGAAGTCGCCTTGAAACTCGCCATAGAACATCCTATGCGTATTCAGAGTATCTCCATCATCGATTCAGTCAGTGAACTCGATGAAGTACTCAGTGCTTTTGTGTATGGATGGATCGATGCGGCACGTTTAAAAGATGGCGAACGTTTCTTTAGAATCATGATGCCATCCATCTATTCTGATACTTTTATCAAAAACAATAGAGCGATGTTGGATAAGAGAATAGAAGCGATGAAATCCATAGACCCTAGTTATTTTGAGGGTCAGATAAATTTATATAAGACTTTCTTAGAGGATGTCACCATGACTCAAGATTTACACTTGATTCAATGTCCTAGTTTAATCGTATGTGGAGAAAACGACATCTTAAAACCAAAGAAATTTTCGAAAATTATGGCTGATGAAATCAAGGGATCTGAGTTTATACTTATTCCTGATTGTGGTCATGTGACGATTTTTGAGAAACCTAACGAATTAAACTCTGCTTTATTGGGTTTTGTGATGAAGCAAGTCTAGAGGCAAGATGACTAAGATCGAAACCATTGACGCCAAAACCATCATCTCAGAATATAAAGCTGATAATCCATGGTTTGGATCACACTACAATATGAACATCTACAAAGGCTGTAACCACGGTTGTATTTACTGTGACAGTCGAAGTGAGTGTTATCAAGTTGAAAATTTTGATCGAGTAAGAGCCAAAGCCAATGCGCTCATTACGATCGAAAGAGATTTGAGATCAAAAAAGAAGAAGGGGATTGTAGGAAGTGGAGCCATGAGTGATCCATATAATCCCTATGAGAAAGAACTTGCCTTAACACGAGGTGCCTTATCTTTGATTCATAGATATGGATTTGGGGTCAGTTTATTTACTAAAAGTGATCTTGTTTTAAGAGATATCGATATTTTAACCGAAATCTCTCATCATTCTTCCGTTTTGGTGGCCATCACCATCACAACGGCTGATGATCTTCTCTCTAAAAGGATTGAACAGAATGTATCTGTTAGTTCGGATCGTTTTAAAGCGATTAAAGCACTCAGCGATGCGGGTCTATTTGCGGGAGTCTTATTGATGCCTGTATTACCGTTTATTGAAGACACACCTGAAAATATTCGTGCACTGGTTAGTTTAGCGTATGAACATAACGCTAAGTTTATCTCAACGAGTCCTCATTTTGGGGTCACTTTAAGAAGCAATCAAAGAGACTGGTACTATGATAAACTGGATTTACTATTTCCAGGACTCAAAGACAAATACATAAAAACCTTTGGGAATGCCTATGAATGTGAATCTCCTAGATCTAAACAACTATGGAGTATTTTTACCCAAGAGTGTGATCGATATGGGATCATCTATAAAATGGAAGACATCATTAAAGCGACTCAAAAAGGTCGTGGGATTGATCAACTTTCACTCTTTTAATACTTTATTAAATGAAAAATGATAAAGCAAAAAAACTTCGCATGAAGTTTTTTTATACAATTGTCTATGTTATTTTTGATTGTTGATGTCTTGAAGATAGTTATTCTTCATAAAAATGTACTCTGCAGCATTGCTTTTGATGTGTTTGATTTCATCATCAGAGATGTTTCGTTTAACGATCGCTGGAACACCCGCAACCAATGTATTGGACTCAACGATCTTATTGGGGGTGACTAAGGCTCCTGCCGCAACCATCGCATGGGTTTTAATAAGTGCTTTATCTAAGACGATGGAAGCACTTCCTATAAGGACTTCATCTTCTACAGTAGCTCCATGAACATGAGCCAAATGTCCAATCGTAACGTCACAACCGATGACCACAGGTGTATCCACGTCCACATGGATCACAGCTCCGTCTTGGACATTGGTTCTAGCCCCTATGAAGATCGTGTTCATATCGCCTCGTATGACCGCTGATGGCCAAACAGAAACATCATCGCCCAACACGACATCTCCTACTACTGTCGCAGTAGGCGCAATATAGACATTCTTTCCCAGTGTAGGAAATTTACCTCGATAAGATTGAATCATAAGGACCTCTTTTTCAATTTCATGAATAGATTTATTTTAACACATCCCTCGTTAATTTGAAAATTCGATAAAACTTAGGTATAAATCTTCTTCTTTAGACCATCTCTACTATACAAACCGGTCTTTTTCTAATAAACTAACTTTAATTGAAAGAGGTCTCATGAGAAGTACCATTAGTCACAAGCACGCAAATGGTCTAGACGTAGGCAAGTTTATCTTGGCCATTTTCGTCATCGCGGTTCATACCTCCCCATTAAAATCCATCAGTATAACCCCTAACTTCATCTTGGTTCAGATTCTTTCTAGAAATGCTGTACCAATGTTTTTTATGATTTCTGGATATTTTTTCTACTATAAAAGAGGCACTGAAACCATTAAGATCGGTAAATTTACGATCAACGAATACTATTATAAAACCATTAAAAGACTCTTAGCTGTATATTTGGTATGGAGCGTTGTCTATTTGTTTGATGTCTTGAATCGTTACTACTTTGGATCCAATATATCTTTGCCTTTGTTTATTCTTGCCTATGCTTATTGGGCAACCATTTATGGAACTTATCTTCATCTATGGTTTTTTCCTTCTGTGATCTTTTCACTATCGATCTTAAGTTGGTTGGGACCTAAAATAGGAATTGATCGATTGCTTATGATTGCGTTTGGATTTTATTTGATAGGTATGTTTGGGGATTCATATTTTGGACTTGTTCAAGGATTCCCTTTGATTGTTGCTTTCTACAAAACCATTTTCTTTTTGGTGAATACGACCCGTAATGGTTTATTGTTTGCTTTGTTCTTTGTAACTTTAGGGGCTAAGATGACGCAGCTTAAGCATCAACTTAAACCTTTAAAAGCTGGACTCTATACTTTGATTTCACTCTTGTTTCTTACTTGGGAAGCTTTCTCTTTAAGATTCTATTCTCAACCCAATGACTATAATATTATGATCGGTTTGATTCCTACAGCGTATTTTGGGTTTCAATTTCTATTGGGATTAGATCTAAAGTTTAAGTGGGATTATAAATTCATACGAGATTCCAGTACCGTTATATTCTTTAGTCATCCCTTATTTCTTATAATTTTCAACATTGTTTTTCCGCTATACTTTCAAGATTTTACAGCCATTCATAGTGTGATTCGATTCTCGTTTGTATTTATCTCTTCTTTGCTTTTCTCGATCTTGGTTGTTAAACTAAGAACCCATCCTAAGTTATCGATCTTGGTTAAATATCTATACTAAAATCCCATAAAACCATGGGATTTTTAATTAGTGAAATTGTCTGAAAGAAATCGTGATAGAATTGAAATATGAGGTGGAACATGAGAAAACTAATACTGATTTTAATGGTGATTTTATTGGGGGGATGTACACCAAAAGAGGTGGTTGAAATTAGACCTCTTTTTACGATGGATACCTATCCTGTGATCGATGGATCAACGGTTACCATTCCTTTATCTGAAGCTTTGATGGCGACACTGACTTCTCAAACAGTACTACAAGTTAGACCCTATGTCTTACACAACAAGACCCATCAAGCCTATGTGAATTTAGTAGACCATAAAGCGAATTTGATTTTTGTGACAGGACCTTCTGCGGAAGAGTCAGCTTATGCCTTATTAAAACAATGCGAATTAAAGATTACACCCATCGTCTCAGAAGCTTTTGTCTTCCTAACCAATATTGATAATCCCGTTGATTCTTTGACTTTTGAACAAATCCAAAAGATATATGCAGGAGAGATTACCAATTGGAAAGAAGTCGGCGGAGAAGATGTCTCGATAAGAGCCCTTCAAAGACCTGTCAACTCAGGCTCACAAACAGGCTTTCTGGATTTGGTGATGAAAGACATCACCCCAATGAATCCTCCTTTAGATTGGATCGAAGATGCAATGGAAGGATTGATTTCTTCTGTCTCTCAATATGATAATAAACCAGATGCGATTGGGTACTCTTTCTATTACTATGTAACGGATATGGAAGTCAATCCCAATGTGAAGATGCTGAAAATCGATGGAATAATGCCAACTCCATTAACCATCGCCAATGGAACCTATCGAATTAAAACAAACTACTATGCGGTGTATTGTGTTGATCCAGAAACAGATAAGGATGCGATTAGAATCGTAAACTATATTTTAAGTGAAGAAGGCCAGCAACTGATGGAAAATGCTGGATACGTTAAACTTAAATGAGAAAAGCTAGACTGTATTTGATTGTGTTATTGTTTATTTTAAGTGGATGTACCCCAAAAGAGGTGGTGTTACCAGATCTTCCAGATTTAGGTAAACCTGCGTTTATTCCTTTTGAGGAGCCTCATGGGATAGTAGATACACCGGATTCAGCGACCCGTTGGTTCATCAACAACCTTACTATTACAAATAAATATGAAAATAATGAAACGACAACGGATGGGGTAGTCATATATTGGAATTATCAAATCTATGATGGGCTGATCAATGATACAGTCGAAAATATAATCAATCAAAAGGTTGCGGAAAAGATTGAAGAGTATAAGAAATATGTTGATTTCAAATTGATTCCAACCTATGAAGGCATGTATGTTTTGTATCCTCCTGAAACAACAAAAGTCACTATTGTCAATATTAGCGCATATTCAAATTTTAATTACAACAATATTTTATCCATTGGAATCTATGTCCACATCACGACGAACATGCATAAAGACGATGGTTCACCTTATGATGAACTAGGAGATTCAACAGTTTTTAATTTCGATCTGAATACTGGAGAAGAAATTCATCTTAGTGATCTGTTTGTCAATGGAAGCAATTATGTCCAAGTCCTTAATGAGTTGGTTCTGCTAGAAGCCTTATCTAGTCAAGATCCAGATCATTATGGAAACATTAACGATATGTATAAAGGTGGTTTTACTGGGATTCGCGGAGATGTAACTTTTAGACCTTATTATTCTGGACTAAGTCTGTGTTTTAATGAGAATTATAATGAATTCAAAGGCTCTCCATGTATCCTTATCCCTTTCGAAAAATTAGGTTCAATCTTAGCTTTAGATCGACGTTTTATGATTACGGATAGTTCACTTTTTACGGATAAAACAGTAGGCAAACAAGTGAATTATCTATACATCAACAATACGTCATCTGAAACAGAAACCCGTAATGGGGTTAAGATAACCAAGACGATTACCAGAGATGATGAATTATCTGCTTCGTTTATAAAACTTAGAGATAATTTACTCAAACAAGGGGAAAGCACCATCGATAAGATGATTCTAACCAATATTGAGGGGTTACATTATACTTTTTCAGCTATTCCAGTAGGTCCTTATATGACAGTGAAAACCAACATTATGACAGAAGGAATGGATGCAGGTAAGATTCGTACAGTGAAAACCTATAAACAGGATGGCAGTGTCATAGGCTACGCAGATCTCTTTAAACCAGGTGTAGATTATCGAACCATCTTGAAGAATGAACTCACGAAATACATTGAAGAAAATTATTTTGTAGAGACCTATAATCTGGATGATGTATTAGATTCTCTTCAAATAGAACTTACTGCATATGGATTTACACGGGGTGTTTACCTTTCTAACTTCGATTTTACGGGTCCTGCGGTTGGTATAAATGAAGGCGATTTCGGATTAACATTAAATCTTGATGACTATAAAGATGTAATGATTCTAGAAAAGTGGCTTGACTAATTACAACATCCCTTAAAGGTTCTAATATGAACCTTTTTTTATGATGTGTCACTGTTTATATTTTCAAATAGTGCGCTACAATGGGGTTAAGGAGATAATCTCTATGATCATAATGACTGAAATCCCAGCGTTTTCTTTAGAAGATAAGGTTACTGATTGTTGTCCGATTTTTCATCCTGAAAAATGGGACAAGAAGATCTATGATTTTAGTGCCTATTCGTTTATAAAGGGTCAGTCTAAGAGTTTCATGTATGTCCCTGTTAATCTAGATAAAGTCATGACTAAGGTTCAAAAGGACATCGATGAGGACAAGGCTGCCTATTCTGATCGATATTTGATCTTATCTCAAGACATCAGTGCCTTTAAATGTGATCACTATTTCTTAGTTAAAGGACCAGTACCTAAATATTCTCCTCAAAAATTAGAAGGAAGATACTAGTGTAGAGTCTATGATGGGGACTTT
>CAZXTB010000036.1:0-8996 GCA_964643535.1 uncultured Erysipelotrichaceae bacterium
TTTGGCGACATCAATATGTTGGTCAACCAATCCTTTGATCCACTCGTATCTGCTTACTTTAAAGATGTTGCTCAAACAAAGACCCTCATCGAACTCATTCAAGAACGTTCTGAAATTCGTGAACGTGCAGTAGAAGAGATGAGAGCTAAATTCGCTAAGTATAATTTACAGTTAGAAGAAGTCTTGATTGGGACACCACGTTCCTTGGTCAACGATCCTATGATCGAAAATATTTTGACTCAGTTACGTGAACGTCAGATCGCTGAAGAAAAGAAAGTCACTTACGGTAAGCAACAACAAGCTGCTGAAAGTGAAAAGACATTAAGAGAAGCTCAAGCTGTTGCTGAACAACAAGGTACTTTGACAAGATCTAAGATCCAAATCGAAGTAGAACGTAACAGTGGGGCCGCTATGGCTTCCAAAGCTGAACAAGAAGCCAATCAGATCGTTGCCTTGGCTAAAGCCAATGCCACCAAAGTACGCGTTGAAGGGGAAGCTGAAGCTTCTAAAGAATCCAACGTTGGGTTGGCTAAAGCTCAAGCCATTGATGCTCAAGTTAAAGCTTACGGTGGTGCTGAATACCGCGTTATGCAGGAAATCGCCGATAAGTTGGCCGATGCCATCAAGAATGCGACCGTCAGTGTCGTCCCAAGTACCGTGGTCAACATGGGCTCAAGAGACAATGAAGGTGGTAGTGAAAACATCGTCGAAGCTTTATTAAAGCTGATCACGATGAATAAACTAGGAATTGAACTTCCTAAAGTTGAAGCCAAAGCCAAACCAGTCGCTAAAAAAGCTGCTGTGGCCAAAGTCGTTGAACCAGTTATAGAAAAAGTCGAATAATCGTTAAGAGAACGTTGCTTAGGCAACGTTTTTTTCTATTTATTTCTTAGGTGTTCGAGTTCCACCACCAGGACCAGTTGTGTAGCTCCTGATGAAGAAATGGTTGAAGAGATGGTGAAGGTGGATAATTGAGTTCCTTTGGTATAAGCGCCGCTTAGCGAGACATGATCGACAAGGTCTGTACTTAATGTTACACCGGTCGTCGTAATGGTACCGTTACTATCGACACCTTGAATATGGTGAGATTATGAATTTTCAGTTATTCTTGTGTTTATGAGAGAAAGACAAAAATAAAGGACAGGTGTATAATAGGTACAATCGAAAGGTAAACCTTATGAACGTAAAACCCTCAGCGTATTTACTTAGTTTACGCAATGATTTAAAAACGATCATTACTGAACTAAGCACTCATTTTGATTATGTATCTGTATTGGCTTCTGACTCTAAAGGGAAGGCCTATAGTGTTCGTACTCGTAGTATGGACATTAGAGACTTTATGGGAGAAAGAGGACTTGTTTTTAGAGCTGTATGTCAAGGAAGAGTCGCAGAAGTATCCCTCAACGATTTGAAGTTAAGTGTCCCAATGGATGCCTCTCAGAAAGTTATGGATCTATTAAAGTCTCAGTTTGATCTTCAAGAAAAATTTGAGTCTGTTTTGGTTGATCTATCTCATGAAGAAAGCACGACTTTGGATGTGACAAAAGCTTATGGGATTCCTTTTGAGACAAAGAGCCCAGAAGAAAAGCTCGCCATCTTATCAGAGATCGTCAAAGAAGTAGGTTCAAGAGATCCTCGTATCGTCAATACCGTGGTTCAATTCTGTGAAGTCACAGTTTCTAAATTGTTCATCTCTTCAAAGAAAGATATGCTTCAATCTTATCCTTGGTCTCAAGCCTATATCGTTGCCTTAGGTAACGGTGAAAGCGGCATCAAGATGTGCTATAACGCCGTCAGTGGGATGAAAGGCTTAGAGCTCTTAGATGAGCTAAAAGGCCTGATCGATTCTGCGGTTAAGAATTTAGATGATACCCTTAAAGCGACGCCTATTATACCTGGCGACTATGAAATCATTTGTACCCCAGACATTACGGGTCTCATTGCCCATGAAGCCTTTGGTCATGGGGTTGAAATGGACATGTTTGTGAAGAATCGTGCTCAAGCGCCTCAGTTCATCAATAAAGCCGTGGCGAGTCCTTTGGTTGGGATGCATGATGGGGCCTTGGTTTATGATCAGGTCTCCTCTTATGCCTTTGATGATGAAGGTACCTTAGCTCATGATACCGTGGTTATTGAAAACGGAATCCTTAAACAAGGCATCTGTGATGCTTTAAGTGCTTCTCGTTTAAATACCCTGCCTACAGGAAATGGTAAACGTGAGAATTTTGAACGCAAAGCCTATACAAGAATGACCTCTACTTACTTTACCGCAGGACAAGATCGTTTAGAAGATATGATTGCTTCTGTTAAAAAAGGCTATCTCTTAGATGGAATGGAAAGCGGAATGGAAGATCCTAAGAACTGGGGTATCCAATGTGTGCTTTCTAGAGGATATGAAATCATCGATGGGAAAATGACTGGTAAAGTCGTAGGTCCGATCATCTTAACGGGTTACGTTATCGATCTCTTGAAATCCATCTCGATGGTTTCTCCTGAAATCGAACTCATGGGTTCTGGTTTCTGTGGTAAAGGACATAAAGAATGGGTTAAGACAGCCAATGGCGGGGCTTATATTAAAGCCACAGCGAGGTTAGGTTAATGAAAAATCTAGAGAAAATATTAAAAGGCTATCCTGAAATCAACGATTATGTCATCCATTCACGTACCACAAAAAGTGCCGAATGGTTCTTCATCAAAGATAAACTGGATCAGTCTAGAAGAAAAGAAGTCTCTTATGCCTCTGTAAGGATCTTCGTCGATGATCAAGAAGGCAAGACACGTGGTAATTCTGAAGTCTTGGTTTATCCTACCCATACGAATGAAGAGATTCAACATTTGATTCATGAGGCTGTTTTAAGTGCCAAGTTGATTAAGAATCAGATCTATGCCTTACCTGTTGAGAAAGAACTTGATTTTAAACAAAGCGTCAAAGAAAACATCGTTGAGGCTGGTTTAGAAATCATTGATTTTATTTTCGATACCGCAAAAAAAGCCAAAGGCGATCTTAACAGTTTCGAGGTTTTTGTGAATCATAATACGATGGAATCCTTGAATAAGAATGGACTACATGTGTCCTATTCTACTCAAGACTGTTATATCGAAGTCATCGTTAATGCGAAGACCTCTACTCAAGAAATTGAGCTTTATAAAGAATATAATTTTGGATCGCTTAATAAGGAAAGCTTATTCAATCAATTCAATGCCTTGTTTATGGAGGCCAAAGATAGAGCTGTTGCCTTACCTACTCCTAAACTTGAAAAAGCTGATTTGATTTTATCCAATGATAATGTGGAAAGTCTATTGGGTGTCTATGAAGCTTCTACGAATGTAGGGTCTTTATACAACCACTCCAGTAACTTTACGATGGGTCAGATCCTACAAGAAAACTGTGTTGGGGATAAGATCGATATGACGATGTTGCGCAGTTTGGAAGGGTCTATTTATACTTCACCGATCGATGAACTGGGTGTTATCTTAAAGTCCTCTAAGGTCATTGAGAATGGGGTCTTTATTAAGGCTTGGGGAGATGCGAGACACTCTTACTATATGAATTTAGAGCCTACTGGGAATTTAAAAAATGTGAGCTTTAAAGGTGGAAAGAAAACCATCGCTGAGTTAGAAAAACAAGATGCGATCGAAGTCTTAGACTTCTCTAGTTTCATCGTAGATGGTTCCAGTGGAGACTTCTCAGGAGAGATTCGTTTAGGCTATGTATTGAAAGATGGGAAGAAGACGCCTATTAGTGGAGGATCTATCTCTGGTAACCTATTGGCGCTTCATCAAGAGCTGTATCTATCAAAAGAGACACAACGCTCTAACCGATATGAAGGACCCGTTAAACTAAGATTAAATGGGGTCTCTGTCGCAGGACTACAATAAGAACTACGCCGAAAGGCGTTTTCTTTTGGGGCTGTTATGGTGAATAATCAAGTAAATGAGCTACAATAGAGGTAAGAAGAAGACCATAAAAGAAAGAAGGAAACCTATGTTTGATTTAAACGAGTCTTTGAATTTATGGATCAATCACGTCAAGGATAAGATGAAGCTTTCTGAGAGTGAATCTAAAGAACTCAAAGAGATCCTCTCTCAAAGAATTAGTGGCTTAAAGTCTCAAGGATTAGACGAGGAAGAATCCTTTGTGATTGCGGCCAAACGTCTATCTAAAGAAAAGGGCTATCATCTGATTCTTTCTGAAGGTCCTGCGTGGAAAGAAGTCGCCATCAAAGCGAAAGAAACCCGACCAGAAACCAATCGAGTCAAGAGTATCTTAATGGTGGTGATGTTTTCACTCATCGCAGGAACGATGTCTAAACTACCTGAGTGGATCTATGGGAGTAATAATTATTCGATGGCATATGGGATGATGGTTTTTAAGAACATCACCTTATATGTTTTACCTTTAGTAGCCCTCTATTTATTGATTCAACACAAGTCAAGTCGAAAGATGATTCTTGTGTTGATGGGAATCTTTGCGCTTACGATCCTATTGATCAATGTGTATCCATTTAGTGGGGATCGTAATACAGAGATCTTAACGGGTCTACATACCCCACTATTGATGTGGTTGATTGTAGGGGTTGCCTATTTAGGAGATGAATGGAAGATCTCTAGAAGACGTATGGATTTTATTCGATTTACAGGAGAGTCCTTTATCTATGGGGTCTTAATTTATAGTGGATTGATGGTTTTGATTGGGTTTATTTACTTGATTTTTAGTTCCATCAACATTGATGTCTCTGAGTTTATCACGGAGTATCTCATCGTTTATGGATCGTATGGGACAGTCTTGGTGACCGTCTATCAAGTAGAGAAGAAGAACCTAATGGAGAATTTTGCGCCAATCTTAGCGAAGATCTTTAGTCCTTTGTTTCTGATTGCGATGGGGGTCTTTCTCTTAACGATCATCTTCACAGGAAGAAATCCTTTGGTCGATCGGAATTATCTCATCGCTTTTGATGTGATGTTGATTCTTGTCTTAGCCTTGGTGCTTTATGTATTATCCTCTAGAAAAGAAGATGAAAAAGTGGGCTTGTTTGATTACCTAAGTGTTGGTCTAATCGTAACGGCCATGATGATCGATGGGATCGCATTAATACAGATCCTTGTTCGATTGGCCAGTATGGGGATAACTCCTAATAAGATGGCTGCCTTAGGAGAAAATGTCTTGGTTTTTATAAATCTAGGAGGCTTGGCTTACTACTACATTAAAGTCATTCAGAAACGTGTTCATTTTGATATCTTGGAACGCTTTCAAACAAGATATCTCACCGTTTATGCGGGATGGCTAGCGATTGTAGCGTTCATATTTCCATTGTTTTTTGGATTCAAATAGAGCTAACACCCGCAAGGGTGTTTTTAATACAAGCAAAAGAAAATAAATATGTTCATAATCAATATTGAAAGTTTTACAAACTCAGTATGTTGGGTAAAATAATGGACACTTTTAATGTTTATTAAGCATAAAACTAAGGTTGTGGTAGAATGTGAATTAGAGCATAATAATTGGGTTGCATAAAATTATTCATCGGTATTGACTATCGAATTTGGCTCACAAGGGGTAATTGAGTTGAAAAAACATTATCGAAACTTTATTGGCAGCGAATCTCAGGCATATGCCTTTTATCGACTTATCGTAAATCAGGATCAAGTTCCTGTAGATTTTGAGTTTATCGAGATGAATAAAGCGTTTGAAACCGTGACTGGATTAGACGCATCAAAGCTCATTGGGAAAAGCTATAAAGAACTATTTGAAGAAGACTCCTCTAAGTATTTCGAGGTTTTTCGTGATCTTGCCTTAAACGGAAAGAGTCATACCTTTGACTGGTATTCAAAGAAGCTTCATCGACACTTCAGAGTGATTGCTTTTTCAAATGAACAAAAGACTTTAGTGACTCAATTTTTGGATATAAGCTCAGAAGTTCATATCTCTACAGTTAAAGAAATTGTTTTGAATACTCTAAATGACATCGTTTTTGAACTTGATGATGAGCTGAACTTCAAAAATGTCTTTACCAGTGATGAGAAGCGTATGTTTACATCTAGAGATAAGTTCCTCTCAGGAAGTATTCATTCACTATTTACACAGGATGTTAAGAAAATTCTTTTGCCTACCTTTGAGAAAGCTAAAAAAAGCTTAAATCGTGAGTCGGTTATTTATCCTTTGCTTGTGCAGGGAGAACTTAGGTGGTATAGAGTTGTCGTTGTATATACTAAAATCGATGAAACTAATCGATACGTTTTAAGCGTAAATGAATTTACTAATCACAAAATTTCATCCGATCTTCTAAGTGAGTCATCAACCAGGCTAAAACAACTCTCTGAATATACGCACACATTTATATGGGAATGCGATCAAAATGGCTTATACACATATTTAAGTGATAATGTGAAAGAGATTACAGGCTATGAAGTGCAAGAGTTGGTTGGGATATATCACTTCTATGACTTGCATCCTTTATTTAATCGTCAGAAATTTAAAGAAGATATATTTGAGATCTTCAATAAATCCGAGGTTATAGTAAACAAAAGAAATGAAATCTTAACCAAAGAAGGTGTAATCATCACCGTTTCAACCAATAGTTTCCCAGAGTTTAACAGTGATGGGACACTTAAAGGTTATCGAGGGTCTGATGTCGATATCACAGAGACATTGAAGATCTATGAATCGTTACGCTTAAGTGAAAGGAAATTCCGTTTAATCACAGAAAATACATCTGATGTCATTTGGGTGTTTTCTACAAAGACTTTTAAAACGACTTATGTTTCACCATCTATCGTCAACTTGAATGGATTCACACCTGAAGAAGTTATAAGTCAAAAACTAGAGGATAGTTTTCAAAGCGACTCCTTAGTTGAATTTACCAATAGAATTGAAAAAGGTATCAGAGAGTTTATTAAAAATCCTGAGACTTATTTAGGCGAGGTTATTGAGATACAGCTTTATTGTAAAGATGGTTCGTTGATATGGGCTGAGAGCTCAATCAAGTTTAGATACGATGAAGTGGGAGACATTGAAATTGTTGGGGTAACACGAAACATCGATCATCGTAAGAAGGTTGAAAAAGAGATCGTATATTTGAGTTATCATGATCAATTAACTGGCGTCTATAATCGTTCTTTCTATGAAGAAGAAGTGGCTCGTTTAAATACCGAACGTAACTTACCTTTTACCTTGGTTGTTTGTGATATTGATGGGTTAAAGTTAACCAATGATGCTTTTGGTCATATGGCAGGCGATCGCTTGATCGTTTCATTAGCGAGAATCTTGCAGAGAATATGTCGAAGAGATGACATCATTGCCCGTATTGGGGGAGATGAATTCGCAATACTTTTACCTAAGACATCTGAAAAAGTTGCACAGATGTTGGTTAGACGTATCCTAGAAGAAATCACCTTGACTAAACCAGAAAGAATAAAATTGTCGGCTTCTTTTGGATGGATGACGAAACTAACGCTAAGTGAAGACTTTGCTGAAATCTATAAACAAGCTGAAGACCGTATGTATCTGGAGAAAATAAGACAACAGTCTAATGTCAAATTGGGCTTTGTAAAACTAATTACCACCAGTTTGTTTGAAAAATATCCAGAAGAGAAATTACATGCGCAAAGCGTTAGTACACTTTGCAGAAGTTTTGGAGAAGCTTTAAAACTCTCCAACAAGGAAATAGCTGATCTTGAAATGGCTGGATTACTTCATGATATTGGGAAGATTGGTTTAGATGATGAATTGATAAAACAAGGGAAGTATGCTACTTTCGATGAATCAGCTGAGTTTAAGCGTCATTCTGAGGTAGGCTATCAAATCATACGATCTGTGTTTGCGTATTCTCATATCGCAGAGTTCATCTTATCTCACCATGAGTGGTTTAATGGCTCAGGATATCCTCAAGGGTTGAAAGAGTATAATATTCCTCTTCAAGCACGCATCATTAAGCTCGCCAATGATTTTAGTTCTCAAATCGATCGAGAAGGATTTGATATTCCACATACTTTGGAATTTATTAAAGTACGTAGCGGAATACAATATGACCCTGCTTTGGTAGATGTTTTGATGAAGATGTATGATTCTAGTCACACTCATTTATAGATGTAAATTTATTAGGTTAGATAAATTATAAACAACTGCTTATCTTTAAATGGACTTTATAAAAGCACTCATGAGTGCTTTTCTTATTGAAGAAACCAATAAATAAGAACACCATCTAGAATACAATTATGGAATCTTCATCCTAAGAGACAAGGTGTATAATGGATGTAAGCTTATCACAGGAGGAACCATGATCATCCAATCATTAAACAGACGCGCTCTGATCGATGCGGCCATGGGCCGAAAAGAAAACGATCTGATCGTTTTTAACGCAAACATCGTCAATGTTTATACCGGTGAAATATTAAAAGGAGAGATTTGGATATCAGATGGTTTTATTACGCATGTGGATGTTCATGAAGGAAATCATCAAGGGGGTAAGTCTATAGAAAGTATAGATGCTTTAGGTTCTTATGTGATTCCTGGTTTGATTGATCCTCATGTCCATATTGAAAGCAGTATGTTGACCCCTAGACAATTTGCGAAAGCGGTCTTGCCTCATGGGACGACGACTGTGGTGACGGATCCTCATGAGATCGCCAATGTTTATGGGATAAAAGGGGTCCAGTATATGATCGAAAGTGGATTGGATACTCCCTTAAGACAACTGATTCATGTGCCTTCTTGTGTACCTTCTGTTTTAGGATTAGAAAATAACGGGGCTACATTTGGGCCAGATGAAATAGAAGCGATGTTTAAACTTCCCAATGTGATTGGATTGGCTGAAGTCATGGATTTCGTAGGAGTCATACACAATGAAGAACGTATCCATGAGCTATTGGATATTGCCCATAAAAATCAACGCTTCATCCAAGGCCATGCGCCTTCGCTGATGGGCAATGAAAGATCAGCCTATCGATTGGGTGGACCGCTCTCAGATCACGAAATAACGATGCCTCAAGAGACGATA
>CAZXTB010000036.1:9006-10151 GCA_964643535.1 uncultured Erysipelotrichaceae bacterium
GTTGGGATCTATGTGGATGCTAGAGATAGCTCCATCGCACAGAATATTACAGAGATCTATCAAGGGGTTAAAAACTTAAGATACCTAGATCGATTGACTTTATGTACAGATGATCGAGAAGCTCAAGACATTTTGAATTCAGGGTCTGTAGATTCATTGATCAATCTCATTATGAAAGAAGGCATGGATCCCATCGATGCGATACGATGTGGGACTCTAAATGCGGCCACTCAAATAGGGGAGCCTGCTTTAGGAGCGATCGCTGCGGGCTGTGTTGCGGATCTTGTCTTCACAGATTCACTGAAATTTATCAAAGCAACGAAAGTATTTGTCTCAGGAAAATTGGTGGCCAAAGACGGAGTACTAATTAATGAGATGGATGAGAAAACATATCCATTAGAGAAACAGAATTCTATTCATCTTCCATTGCTTACCCTAGATGATTTAACGATCAAGACTCCAATTCTAAATGGGGAAGTCACAGTCAATGTCTTGGCTTATGAAGGACCCAATAGTGTGGTTACTTTCCTTCATAAAGAAGTTCTGAAGGTTAAGGAAGGTCATCTATGTCTAGATGATCCTCAGCTTAAGATCGTTGCGGTGATCAATCGCTATGGTTACTCAAATATTGCCCTTCATGTGGTAAGAGATTTTGGGACCATAAAAGGATGTGTCGCATCTACCGTATCTCATGATTCCCATAATTTGATCCTGGTTTATGATGATCCTGAAGATGCCTTGGTGGCTTGTGTTCATTTAAAAGAAACACAAGGTGGGATGTGTACTGTACTTGATCAAAAGGTAACAGGGTCCTTAGAGTTACCTGTTGGGGGACTAATGGCCAATATACCCATTCATGAGATGGCTCATAAGGCAGAGCTGCTTAAAGAACGTTTAAGAGCACTTGGTTTAAATAAGATGGAGAATCCATTATTAAGAATCGTGACTTTAGCTTTACCTGTGATCCCTTATGTGAAGATGTCGGATAGGGGTTGTATCGATGTGGTTAAGAAAACATTTATCCCCTTATATGACTAAAGCCCTTAGGGGCTTTTAGTTTGATTTCAATTCTTGAAAGGTTAAACGAAGACCCAAAGCTTTGGCGATCTTCGCTAAAGTAACCAGATTAGGAAAAGATTGATGAC
>CAZXTB010000037.1:0-10119 GCA_964643535.1 uncultured Erysipelotrichaceae bacterium
CTGAGGTTGAAATCGCAGCAGCGATGAAACCCATCCCTTGTGCATTCGTGCCTGTGATCGATCCAGTGACTGTTTCAGTTACCGCATGAGCCGCTAAGCCATTGATCTGAAAGACCAAGACGCCTAAGAAGGCAGCAGCAAATAAACTGATTTGAGTTAAGACTCTGAACTTAGCATTTTTGGCATTAACTTTGCCTGAGAGAACCGGAATGACCGGAAGTGAGATTAATGCGATGACTAGTAATGGGGCGACTGCTTCGAAGATCGTTAACATGGTTGTTTCCTCCTGGTGATCTAAAGTGTTGTGGTGGGGATGTATTTTTTGCCCCCGCCTTCATAATATCGACTAAACATTTCATAATACTGTAATCTTAAGGTCTGAATACCGACGATGAGTCCTTCAAGGGCCATAACGAAGATATTACCTATAACCAAGACAACGGGACCAAACATCCCAGTCATTTCCATTAAGGTCATGACCACAAGCATCATACCCGCATGAGAGAGAACGAATCCTCCTACACGCAAGAAGCTCATCGTATTTGAGACAAAGCTCAGCAAGACTTCAATCATTTCGAAGATGGCTTCGACGAAGTAACCTAACCAACCTTCATGAGGGGTCACGGCTATTTTTTTGATGAGATTCTTTAACGGGACTCGCATGAGGATGATGACCACGGGGATCCCGAAGAAGATGATTTCTGTGACGAGGTTTAGGACTTTGATATTGAGCATCATTTCCATTGTCAACATGACAATGATCGAGCCATAGAAGATAAATCCAGCCAAGCCGTTATGAGAGAAGAAGGCTTCCCCATAATCTTTACGTCGAATACGTAAGACAATATTGATAAACATTGAGATAAGGATCAAGGTTGCCCCGATCGCAATGGCTCCTAAGAGTAAGGTATTGACCGATTCACCCGCCATAACTTCAAGGGGTTTACCTTCCATTCCCAAAGCGTGATACAAAGGATCTAAGAAGGTTTCTAAACCAAAGACTGAACCATACATGAATCCAAAGATCATTGAGAAGAAGCCCATACGCATGGCTGCGGCAGCCAACTTCATCTTTTTAAACTTCCATAAGGCCCATCCTCCAAGAACGAGGACCAAACCTTGACCTACATCCCCAAACATGATCCCAAATAAGAGACAGTAGGTTAGTGCTAGATAGAAGGTAGGATCGAAATCGCCATAATGAGGCAAGGAATACATTTCTACGAAGAGTTCGAAAGGTTTTGAGAACCAACCATTCTTTAGAATGGTTGGAGGTTCTAAGCCCTCTTCTAGACCTGCAGGGAAATCTTGAATCGTAACGTCCGTCATTTCTCCAAACATCGACTTAAAGGCTTTGACTCGTTTCTTAGGTACAAACCCAGTTACGACAGCGATGTCATCGAAGATGGCCATATATTTATAATACTTACGGACTTCGGCATTGTGTTGGACAAAGCCATAGATCTTCCCAATCGTGGATTCACAGTCTAATGCGAGCTGTTGTTCATCGACTTTAGGAATCGCAATGGGTTCAAAGAAGAGGCTCTCTAAGACGCTTTGATTGATTTTTGCGTCATCCGCATTACTGATGATGAAGATCCATACATAGTGACTGTTCTTATGAACGATCTGATGAACGAAACCTTTCTCAGCGAGTAAACTTAATTTAACTTGAGAACTTAAAGGCAATCTTCCAAAGGTAACAGCGGTATAGCTCAATTGATTGATCGAAACGATATTGAAATTACGCAAAGCAATCAATGCTTCTTTATCTTCTTTGGTTAAGATGGATTGATTGATTTGTTGTTCATTGATCTTCTCAAAATTTAGTTCAGCGATACGTAGATGAGACTCTATGTCTTCATTGGTAAATTCACTGACTCCATCATAAGCACAACTAAATTCTGTGTGTAGGTTAGAGAAAATCAATTGGATACGGTTAAAATAATCCGCATAGGTGCTATCCTCAGGCATAACTAGCCCACCATTGCCTTCATTGATGACATGACTCGCCAATTCAGCATGCATATCGTCGGAAGAAAAGGCAGTTAAGAGTATTTTTTCGATGTTTGATTTGGATCCTGCCAGTCGCAGTAATCTCATTGGTTCAATGGCCATGGGTTCCTCCTAGTAGATAAGCAATTTGGCGATCTTGTCGGTTTCGACTTTGTATCGGACGCCTTCGATGATGTCGATGATGTTTCTGGTTTCAATTTCAAGTAGATTCATATAAGCCACCAAGACCACATTGGGGTCAGTAGCGAATCGAATGAAGTGCTTGTTGATGTTGTACATGATTGAATCCATATGATATTCAATATAGATAAAGTCTTTTCGATTAATGGCTGATTTATAGGCACTGCTTGAGAGTGCTTCTATGAATTCATCAGCGCTTTTTGTTTCAATCCATTTATGAAGTAGTTTCTTAGGAATCTTCACATAGGTTGGTTGAAGTACCTTGATGATGTCTGTGGGACTTGATTTATAGTATTTCTTTAATCGATAGATCTTTGTGATGTTATCGAGTTCGATCTGAGTATTAAAGACTTCTAGGATTTGAAGCTTCGCTGTTCCTGAAAACTCCTTGTTGATGTGACTTAAGACCTCACGATGATAATAGGCATTTAACCCAAGTTCACACGAGGTATAATCGAGTTCCTCTCCAGCTATAGGTTTAAAGGGTAGCAAGATGGCAACATAGGGTGTATTTTTTAGAACCCCTAAGAGTTCATCATAAGAATTTACGTTAACCAACTTTTGAAGATCAAACGAGGTCATCTTATTGGCGAATAGGGGCAATTGAGAAATCTGTCCACCCTTTTCTGTTTCTTTAAGGAAACGTAAGGTCAATAAGATCTGTTTGATTTCGATTTGTAGGATACCATATTGATAGAAGTTACTGTTTTGGGTTTCTCCATATCGAATCAACTGCATGAAATCTAAAAATAAGCGCTGTCGAATAAGCACTTCAAGGTAACCACGATGGATCGAGGATTCATTGATGCCTTCCAAGATCTTATCGTAATGGGTATCGTTTTTTAAGTAGCCAGCGATTTCCTGAACGGAGCGCTTTCTGAGGAGTTCTTCATAATCGGACTTGGTCAGATGGGCCCCATACATCGCTTTGGCTTTGGCAGCCAAGGCTTGGGTTGAACTCATGCCTACACGTCCTTCTTAAGACAACGCGCAAGTAGCGTGGCGTGCCATGCTTCCTCGTGTGCTTTAAAATTATCTTCCAAGATCTTTAAGGCAGTTTGATATTGCTGAACACTATCGGCTTGAGCTTTTTCCAGTTGGGTCGTTAAACGAACCCTTTCAGCGTCTACTTGTTCTTTTACCTTATTCCAGACTTGATCTTGAATGTTGGTTTTTTCTTTATGGATGTTCATCAATACATCGTTGATTTTTTCCTGGGCAAGTTTATAGGCTTCTTGAGCTTTAAGATCTTCTTCGATAATTGCTTTAATTCTTTTTTCCATCTGAGCTCCTTTAAACAACCATTTTATTATACGCCTGTCTGTTTTACAATTCAATGAAAAACAGGGCCGGCTTTTTTTAAAAGCCACACCCTGTTTTGTATAAGATTAGATTTTTAAGATTTTCTTGTAAGATTCTAACTCTTTCGCATTGGCCCAAACGAAGTGATCTTTTGAGATTTCTACGAAAGAAGGAAGGTCTGTACTATAGTCGTGATCAGAACCATCATAGAAGAGTGGAATCTTCTTACTCTCCAAGATAGGATCAGGCATCGGAATGGCTGATAGTAAGCTCTTGGTGTAAGGATGTAGTGGGTTTTTGAAGAGTTCTTCTGTGGCGGCTAATTCTACGATACGACCCAAATGAATGACTGCGATACGATCAGATATGAAGCGTACTACAGACAAGTCATGGGCGATAAAGAGATAAGTCAAACCTTTGGTTTCTTGTAGGGTCTTCATCAGATTCAATACTTGAGCTCTAATGGAGACATCCAAGGCAGAAATCGGTTCATCCGCAACGATCAGTCTTGGTTCCATCGCCATCGCTCTGGCAATCCCAATACGTTGTCTTTGTCCACCGGAGAATTCATGAGGATAACGGGTAATGTGTTCATCTAAGAGTCCAACTTCGGTTAAACTCTTGAGAACTTTCGCTTTACGATCAGCTTCATCTTTATACATATGGAAGTTATAGAGACCTTCCGAGATGATGTAGTCGACAGTAGCACGTTCATTCAGAGAAGTCGCTGGATCTTGGAAAATCATTTGAATGGATTTGGTAACCCATTTGGTATCTTCCGAGTTTAGTTTCTCACTGATCAACTTACCTTCAAATTCGATCGAGCCTTTTGCGACTGGATTAATTCTAACAATAGCACGGCCAATGGTGGTCTTGCCTGAGCCTGATTCTCCTACTAAAGCGAAGGTTTCGCCTTTATAAATGTCGAAGGAGGCTTCTCTTACAGCAGTGAATACACCTTTTCCTTTTGGGAAAGTAATGGTGACATCTTTTAGAGATAGTAGTACTTCTTTGGAAGTCATGTTATACCCCTTCCTTTCCGTAGATTTTTACAATGGTCGCATGAAGATCACGAATGGCTGAAGGTAGCTCAACTTTAGGAGCTCTAGGATCTTGAAGCCAAGTCTTCGCAAAATGGGACTCCGTAATCATAAAGAACGGAGGTTCCTCTTCAAAGTCGATGTTCATCGCATAAGGATTACGTTGAGCGAAGGCATCCCCTTTTACTTCATAGAAAAGTGAAGGAGGGGTTCCTGGAATAGAATACAATTTTTCACCTTTGATGCCCAATTGAGGTAACGAAGATAGGAGTGCCCATGTATAAGGGTGCTTAGGTGAGTAGAAGATTTCATGACTGGTTCCGTATTCAACGATTTGCCCAGCATACATAACAGCTACACGTTGAGCAACATTGGCGACGACGCCTAAGTCATGGGTAATATAAATCGTGGTAAATCCAAATTCTTTTTGAAGATTCTTGATGAGTTCTAGGATTTGAGCTTGAATGGTGACATCCAAGGCCGTTGTAGGTTCATCACAAATCAGTATCTTAGGACGGCAAGCTAATGCAATCGCAATAACGATACGTTGTCTCATGCCTCCTGAGTATTGGAATGGATATTCATTAAAACGATCTGCAGCGTTAGGAATCCCGACTTTGTTCATCAAATCGATGGCAATTTCACGGGCTTCTTTACTGTTTTTCTTTTGATGTTTAATGATGACTTCAGTGATCTGAGTCCCAATGGTTCTAATCGGATTCAATGAAGACATAGGATCTTGGAAAACGGTTGCGATTTTTGAACCACGAATCTTTTCCCAAGCTTTGTTGTTTTTGATTTGAACGAGGTCTTGATCTTCAAAGAAGATCTTGCCTTCAGCAATGAATCCATTGTTTTCAAGCATCCCTGTGAATGTTTTGGTCAAGACAGTTTTACCCGATCCTGATTCTCCAACGATGGCGAGTGTTTCTCCTTCATAGAGATCTAAAGATACTTTACGAATGGCTGTTAAGACGCGATCGCGTACGCGGAATTTTACGACGACGTCACGAGCCGATAAGATTACTTTTCTTTCCATAGTGAGCTCCTTAGCGGTGTGTCTTCGGATCAGACGCATCCGCAAAGGTCTGACCTACGATATAGAAGGACACGGATATTGAAGCCAATACAGCGACAGGGATCCAGAACAGGTACGGATAGGTTCCGTAATACGTGATATAAATCGAGATCAATTTACCCAAGGAGGTAATTGACGGAGGTAAGCCTACGCCCAAAAAGGACAAGAAGGATTCACTCGATATAATAGAAGGTATTTCACGAGACAATAAGGTAACGATGACTGAAGTCAAAAACGGTAAGATGTTTCTTGAAATCATTCGTGTAGCACTGGTTCCCAAAGTACGAGATACCAAATTATATTCACGATCACGAATGATCATAACTTGGGTACGGATGAAGTAAGCAACGCTTAACCATTCTGTCATACACAAAACGAAGATCAATTGCCAGAACCCAGGACCTAATACATACATCAACATGATCGCTACCAACAAGAATGGTACGTTAGCAATGACATTGTAGATTTCTAATAGATACTTGTCTAAGACCTTATTGTAGCCCCAGATGGCGCCTACAGCGATGCCTAAACCCATATTGATACTGGTCGCTAATAATGCAATCGTAATGGATGTACGAGCTCCTGACCAAACCGCATCAAACAAGGAGTTGCCCCAATGGTCTGTCCCAAACCAGAAAGTTAAGTTTGGACGATTGAAACGGATACTGAAATCACTGATGTCTGGTGAAGCCAATGGGTTATAGTTACTAAACAGAGGTTGAATCATCGATATGGCGAAAATAAGAGCAGCTAAGATCAACATACCAATGGCGAGTTTACTCTTGAAGAATTGTTTGAATACTGATTTCCAGTAAGAATAATGAGGCGCCGAAATATGTTCTGACGCAAATTCGTCGATTTTTACGAATTGAAACTTTTCGTTAGCGTTTGACATGTTTCTTCTTACCTTTCTTCTTATCATCTAAGCTAATACGAGGATCAATGCGTGTAATCAGGATATCCCCTAATAAAACAGAGAGAATAGCCAAGGCTGTAAAGATAAACGTTAAGGTAATGACCATATTGTTATTGAAGACTCTGATCGAATCATTTAACATTTTGCCCATACCAGGTATCGCATAAATACGTTCGGTGATAATCGCTCCACCGATAGCCCCAATGATAGCACCAGGCAAACCGTGCGCAATCGGAATGATCGCATTACGCAGAATATGTTTGAGGTAGATTTGACCTTCTGAGAGGCCTTTAGAACGAGCAAACTTAACATAGTCAGCTGTATTCTGATCCACCATATAGCGACGTGTCCACATCAATAAACCAGCTACTGAAGGCAAAGCCAATGAGATGGTTGGCATGATGTAAGATAGGATGTTATTGGGTCCTAAAGAAGGATAAGATTCCGGTAGTCCAAAGAAAGATGAACCAATATAACGGAATAGATAAATATAAGCTAAGGCAGGCACAGCTATAACAAACACGATATAAGCCATCCCAACTTTATCAATAGCTCTACCTTTATGAGAAGCCATATACATACCCAAAGGTATTGAAATGAGATATGAGAAGATTAATGCTAATATTCCAAAAATGAAGGAGGTTCCCATCATAGATGGTGCATCCTTGTTTAATGAACAGTTCGCATAGTTATCTGTAAACTTAGTTTGATCCAAAGAATCCAAACTTGACTTATAACTGCATGTGTATTCTAAGACACCACTGTCTACAGTAACACCTGAAGGGAAAGTAACAGGTTTTAAGACATTGACACCCTGATCCATGGTCAATACTTCAAAAGTAGGAATCCCATAGAAATTAGGCATAGATCTACCAAAGTTCAAACCAATTATATTTTGATGAACGAAAGGAAAACTCCAGTCGAAATAGACAAGATATTTATGTTCACAACCACTGCACATCAGTGCATAGGATGTTTTGTTCCAATTTTGACCAATATAAATTTTACGTTCTATATCGGGATGACCTTCATCTTGTATCACATTAGGATTATCAATGACAACCATCTTCGAAAAGAAAGACCATAATCTTTCTAACATAGGAATTTCACGCGTCGCATAAACAACTCCAGTCAATTCAATGGTTTTAAACACATAGCCTTTGGCTTCGTATTTTGCCTTAGCTTTTGTGAATAGTGATGACGAAGTATCCATACAAATTGTGTAGGCTGATGTAGCAACACCATAAGTGTCGCGACAGATTTCATCCTGCGCGGAGAAATTGAGATAACCGAGTTCCTCATACTTTTGATTGACGTACAGAGGCAACTGTTCAGGACGATTAGAGATCTTAGCATACATTCCATCGTTTTCAAACACACGATTACGGGGTACAAACTCGAAAATGAGCATGTAGGCAATCGAGGTTACGACTAAAATGGAAAAAACGGATCTCAATATGCGAATTAGGATATATTTTTTCATACGTACCTCAGGGTAATAAAGGATTAGGTTTCCCTAATCCTTTATTAGTTTCAATTATACTTGATTAGTAAAATTATTTCAATGATTACTTAGCGCGAGCAGCTTCCCACTCAGCCTTAGCAGTAGCACGTTCTGCAGCGGTAATGACATGGTCAGTAACCTGCAAGAATTTGTACTTGTCGCCAGAAGTTCCGTAGTCAGCATAAGAGCCAGAATATGGAAGAACTCTAGAAACAGCGTAGTTTCCGCCTTGTGAAACGTTAGGAAGAATGACGGCGTGACCGATCAAATAAGCTTCGGCAGCAGCGTAAGCAGCGAAACGAGCATCCATATCTGTCAAGATATCGTTTGCAGTTTCATTTAAATCACCGAAGGCGAAGAAGCCAGCAGCTTCCTTAGCTTCTACGTCGGATGTTAATCCGTTCAACAAACCGAAGGATTTCAGCAAATCGCCGTTGTCTGGATTCAGAGTGTTTACATAAGTCTTAGGATCGCCGTAGTCAGGACCCCAACCAGAACCTAAGTTAATATCATAGTTCTGTTGGTCAGCAGTGGAAGTATAGTAGAAGGAATTGACATATTCAGCAGAAGTCGCGGAGTAATGGATATCAACTACGACATCGCCTGGGAATGCAGCTTCCATCATTTGTTTGAACGCCAAACGGGTAGCAATATTCACTGATCCCAAAGAAGCATTTACGTCGATGATGATAGGCCATTCAACAGCAGTCAATTCAGCTTTAGCAGCAACCATTAAGGATTTGGCCAAAGTCAAGTTGTAATAAGGATCTTGAGAATCGGAAAGATCGAAACCTGCTGGGAAGTCCGTAGCAGAAATCTTTGTCAATTCAGCAGATACCAAGTCAGCATAGGATTTGCCATCGCTTGTAGAAACAAACAAAGGAGCAGTATAGGTGTTACGGAGGGCGTTAGCCTTCAAGGTTTCACCAACACCTTGTTTATTCAATTCAGCACGGTCGATTCCACGGAAGATGGCCTTACGGAAATTTTCATTCAGAATGGCAGCCTTTGTGGCTTCTTTTTGAGCATCAGTTTTGTTGGAGACCAACGCTGCTGGTGTTGTAGCATCGCCATCATCGAAGTTTTCGAATGCGCGACGGTTGTAGTTAAACGTAATGTAATAAGTTACTGTATTCAAACGGCCTACATAGATGCTATCACCATATTTAGCAACGGCAGCTTCATAGAAAGCTGGATCGTCTGTATAAACAGGAGCGGCAACATATTCGCCATTGTCGAAAGCTCTGTACAAGGAATACTTGTCAGCGCCATCAAAGAAGATCAACTTAACGGAAGGAATGTATACATGTTTCTTATCCCAGTAAGTAGGGTTTTGAACGTATTCGATGACTGAAGCAGCGGTGTTGTTGCTTAGCAAGTAAGCGCCGTTGTACAAGATCGAAGAAGGTTCAGTGGAACCGAAGTTACAAGTTGCAGGATCAGGATTGCCAAGCTTACAGCCAGCGCCTTGTCCTTCTAAGAATTCACGATTGACGCCGCCCAATACGCCGTATGAGAACATTGTATCGAAGTAAGGAGTCGGAGCTTCTAATGTATATTCTAATGTGTTGTCATCAAGAGCTTTAACGCCGACTTGTGAGAAGTCAGTAATATCGCCATTGAAGTATTCGGTATAATTCTTGATTACGCCGAACAAGATATAAGCAGTTTCTGATTCGAAGTCAGCACCGTGTTGCATGCCAGCAACCCAGTCATCGGCTTTAACAGTTGCGGCAACTTCACCATCAACGGTTACCCATTTGACGTTTTTGCGGATCTTGAAGGTCCAGACAGTCTTTTCATCGTTGGATTCCCAAGATGTGGCGATTGCCCCAACCAGTTGTCCCAACGGATTGTGTTCAACCAAGCCGTCTACGAAGTTTGTCGTATGTTGAGCATTGGTCTGTTCATACGCCGTCAGATAATCCAATTGAGATATATCTGTGGTATAGACGTACGTGTAAGCGTTACGATAAGCATTGTCCGGTGGTGTACAACCAGTCAAGACCATCGTAACTAGCAGTAGAGCTACTAATAACTTTTTCATCATTTTCCTCCTTTTAAGAAAGTACAGATGTGTACT
>CAZXTB010000038.1:0-10019 GCA_964643535.1 uncultured Erysipelotrichaceae bacterium
CCTAAGACTGGCGTAACACCGAATTTCTTCGCTGCGGTATAACCAATAAATACTGGGAAGAAATAGAATCCAGCATCACCTACGAAACTGAATAAGATATATAAATCACTGGTAGGAACCAAAACTTTCAACATGGTTGGGCCTAATAAAGCCACTAACATCTTAAAGATCGCAGCAGCCAACAATACTGGAATCAACGGAGTTAAACTGCCTGCTAATCCATCAAGAATTCCGTTGAAGAAAGATTTGACCGAGAGTTTGCCTTTTGACTTATCCAAGTTTTCATTGATCTTTTCTCCGCCTTTGATATGGGCGACTTCACAGACCTTCTCATAAACTTTATCGACGGTTTGTCCGATTACGACTTGGAGTTGTCCTCCCGATTGAACGGTACCC
This sequence comes from uncultured Erysipelotrichaceae bacterium, assembly GCA_964643535.1. Taxonomy (GTDB): domain Bacteria; phylum Bacillota_I; class Bacilli_A; order Erysipelotrichales; family Erysipelotrichaceae; genus UBA2212. The sequence goes on from CAZXTB010000038.1 coordinate 397, forward strand.
ATAACCCCTTTGATTTTGTTGATTTCTTCTTTTTTAGCGATGCTTTCATCTTTTAGATTGAAACGCAGACGTGTCATACAGTGAGATATGTTGACAATGTTGTCTTTACCTCCAACTGCGGATACCAATTCTTCTGATAATTTCTGATAGTTTTCTTTTTGGCTCATTTGCCTAATCTCCTTTTTTGTGGTGAACATCAAAACCTAAATTATTCTTCTTTAGGTAATGCCTCCAAAGGGAGTAACAATCCTGATTTCACTACACGCTATCGTTGTTGTTAATGATTCGAGCGATATGGATCATTAAATACAATAATTCCGATTCCGTAACGTCCGAATGCAAAGCTCCACTGATCATGCCTCCTCCCTTTAATGCGATCTCATATACTTCAGGATGAGTTTGCTTCATCGATTGAATCAATGCTGCATTGTCTTCACTGAATTGAGTCTTATTCAAAATGCGCTGAATATGATATCTCATGTGCATCACAAAGCGATTGTAGTTATAGCTTTTTCGATCGATCTTCATCGCAAATGTCTTCTCAACCAAAGCTGTGACTTTATCCACCAAATCAATCATCTGTTGGGTGTCTTTATCGTCAATGGATTCTTCTTCTGCGTTGACGAAATGCATCGCTATGGTGGTTATTTCGCTTTCTGGTAAAGTAACCAAGAGTTTCTTTTGAATAAGATCAACAGCGAATTTACCAATCTCTGTTTCTATTGGATATAGATGTTGAACATCATAGGCAAATAGGATCTTCATCTCTTTGAATTTCTTCATTCTTAGCATCGCAAAGTTGATATGATCCGCTAAACTAACCACAAGGTTAGGATTCAAATTACAATTCAATTTACTCATGGCCTCATGAACGATAAGTGCAGAGACTTCAAAAACATTCTCAGGGATTTCCTTAAGAACTTTATAAAACTGGTTTTCGATGCGATAGAAGGTCATAAAGATTTGGCTTAAGTCCGTGATCTCATAAGGCATCGACGGAAAACCGATTCCCTTCCCAAAGGCAACCAATTCAGTATTATCGCTGTCAATACATACCGCTACATTGTTGTTGATTTTCTTGATCGCTCTCATTTTCGCACCTTTATGGGTTTAAATAAAAAACTCTTCGTGCATCCTTTAAAAAACCAGGTAATGCCTCAAAGAGTAACAATCCTACAGTTGAATTATAAGTAAGCGCTTTAATGTTGTCAACTCTTATTTCTCAAAGCTGTACTTGTCTTCAAATAAGATAAATAAAAAACTACTCACTCATTGAAAAATAAACGAAGCGTGACTTACCATCCCATTCATAACGGGCAAATTGATTGATCCCAAATCGATAGACGAGTCCATCATTGGCCAATTGGATCAAGGTTCTCTCATCATTGATTTGAGCTATTGCTTTTTCTTTAAATCGAAAGCCTAAAGTAAACTGTTGAGGTAAATCTGTGGTTTCCACAACCACAGAAAACTCTTTGGTTTCTTGTGGTCCAAGAGATTGAAGATCAAACTCCTCAAGCTTGATGACCTGTAAGATACCACTTGTATCGGATACAATCAGTTCCACTTCGTAGGGTAAACTGATCGCAGAAAATCCCGAATTAAACAAACTCGCTTTTATCTTTAGGGTTTGATTCTCTCTTAGTTGTTTCGGTAAAGATACTTGTTTAAGCGACCAACGATAACCTAGTTTCCGTTTGATTAGGTCAAGAAAGGATTGATTTTGATAGTTGGTTTGTTCCCAGTTTTCTAGGACGACTTTATTGTATTCGCGATTAAGATAGGTCATCTTCAGTTTAGTAAACTCACTTAAAGCCGTTTCTACTTGTGTATAGGGGCTCAAGTTGGTCATTTCTCCCCCATTGGCGACAGAAGAGTTTAAGGTGTTGATGTAGATCAGTTCTTCTTCTCTAGAAAAATCACTTTGATCATAAGTACCCATATCTGTATCATCTGACAACAAGGCATCATCATGAAACGCAATACGGCTCATATCGATTCGACTTGGATCCAGTTGTCTGATAAAGCTTGGTCTACGTAAAGCGACGGACACGGATGAAGGAACCGCTTCACATAAGGCCTCAACCAAATCATTGATGACTTGACCTGTAGGATCTCCTTGGGCATTTCCTAGATTACTGTGATGCCATTCCCCCCAAGGACCTAAGAAGCCTGCTTGTACACTCAATAATAGATTTTTATATGTTTCAAGAATGGGAGCGATCTGAGATATATGACCTTTTATTGTATCTAGTGAACTGGGATCATTGTATTCCTTTGGGTCATAGAATCCATAAGCTGCCCTAAAGATGACTTTTAATCCATTGGCTTTGGCTGCTTTAAAAGCGGTTGATAACTCATCGAGTTTAGTTTGATCGATGGGTTGATCGACATAGTCTTTTAGATCATACGCAAAAAGAACCAAGCTTATGCCTTGGTCATATAAGGACTCCATTCCATATAAGTTCCCCGTATCATATTGAACGTAAAAACCTCGTGATGGGTTGTTTAATACCGCATCACTTTCAATATAGGTGATGTGTGTCATTGGGATATAAAAGTAAACCATATAGAAGCCTGATCCTATCAAGCTTACTATAAGAAACACTAAAGGAATAAGGATGCGTTTATTCACCAAAGTCTCCGGTATACTCAACCAGAACAGCACTCATAACCCCATCCAACGCCGTTAATTGCGTCATATAGGCCGTATTATCGCTTTTAAGCTTCAGTTCAAGCGTTAATTCAGTGGTATTTTTTAGACTCGTTTTATTTTTAAGTTCGGATTTCAAAGTTTTCAAAATCTTTTGAACTTCTTCATTGGCCTTATTATCAAATTTAACGATCAGTAAATATACTTTGGTGTTGGTTTTCACTTGAACCAAAAGAATATAGATCAAAGAAATAAACAGCGTGGCTATAAAAGATAAGATGTATAGCCCCGCTCCAGAAGTGATCCCCACAGAAATGGAGAAAAACAAGAATCCAACATCCAGAGGATCTTTAACAGCAGTTCTGAATCGTACAATGGATAAAGCACCAACCATCCCTAAAGATAGAAGAATGTTGGAACTGATGGTCATTACGATAAACGCTGTTACAATACTTACCAAAACCAGTAAGATATTGAAACTACTGGAATAAACGATCCCACGATAGAATTTTCGATAGACATAGTAAATAACCATCGAACATAAGAACGCTGAGATCAGTGACATCAGAATACTTGGAATACTTAGATCTACCATTTGGCCATTCTCTAGAAAGCTCTTCTTTAGAATATCGACGAAACTAGTCATGTTGGATTACCCTCTCTCTTCTCTTTTTACAGATGACATACTTTGATACAGCATATCGCTGCATACTGGACTCATTAATCAATGCTCGTATGTGTTTTGGGATAAAGTCATCGTACTTAACCTCAAATACCATAACTCCATCATCTAAAGCAGCACTATAGATTACCTTAGGATCGAATATATCTAATCCATTAATACTAGATCTAAGCTGTTTATCGAAGGTCAATCGAACGTTACCTTCTTTAACCACATAGGCTTCTCTTTCATACTCAACGATAACTTTTGGTTTTAGTAAGCGCGTCTTTGTTAAGGCGTACAGTTCTCTACACAAGGCTTCTTCCCTTAAGATTAAGAAATCATAGCGTTCCTCAAGAATATCTTGATACTCAGCTCGACTTAGGTAGGTACTTTCCTTTATGGTCCAACTGTCTAATTTTGCCTTTGACTCTAGTTTTATAATTCCGGGATCTCTCTCATAAACACGGATCCTAAACTTCTTTCTAGATCTATCCCCATCGATCTTCTCATTTAGGGCTGAATTTCTATAATCATCAAAATAGAGACTTGAGATTAAGTAACCTTCATCACGTACAGTATTCTCATCTCGTTGAGTCAATTGAGAGAGTCGTGCCTTAAGAATCTGATACGTTTTCAGATTGATGTAGTATTTGAATTCATGACGAAGCGTTTGTCCTTTATATTTCATAAGTGTTTATTTAAATATGACTTGTCGAAGTCCAAAATAGCGATCTCCGGTAAATGGATCTTTATAGGTATCTAGACTAAGTTGAGTATTCCCATTGCTATCAATACTTCTTACTTCTAAATAGTAAGTTCCGCTTAGTACACCTTCATAGGTATAATCTGTCACAACCATATCGGTGCTTTCAAAAATAATATTCTTCATATTGGCATCTTTGGATAGTCGAATGGAATATTTAACCAAGTCACCATCAAAATCTCTCGCAGATTCCCACGCGAAATAAGTCGATCCATCGGTATTGGTGACAGGTGTCGCTGTAAATACAGGGGTAGGATATTTTAATGCGCTTATGTAGTCATCGTAGTTTTTCTTTATCTCATCATAGAATCCATGAACATAAGCTAATAAACTAGGGGGTTCCATTCCCAATAATCCAACATCTGGGTTCTTACCTAAAGTGGCTTCCATGACAGGTAGATATTTATCGATGGTTTGATTGACATTGTTTTTTGAGAAAGTCGTCGCTAATAAAGCCTCGATCTTTTTAGTCAGTTTATCCACATTGGCAGAAGACAAGAAGTATCTTCGATGAAGATTAACTGCGGTCATTCGTTGTACACCTTGTAGAGATAAAGGAGCTTTTGAATCCGATTCAGCTTCTGCGAATTTAAAGGTTCCATCATAATCCCAAGGCAATAGATACCAAGTCATCGAATTGGTTGGATTATACAGCAAGAAGTTATGAGCTAAGGTATCCTCATTTCCCAATAAGATATTCATCGCTAACCAAGTCAGGTAATTTTCTTCATTGAAATACTTCTTAAAGCTCACATTAAAATCGATATCCATATCATTGATGTCTTTCAACATCTGAATCAATTGTTCATGATTATTGCCTTCTCTAATCTCTAGGATCTTCTCAAAGGCAACTTGATCATAGGTAGGATCATCCACATTCTTTAAATCAGGATAATCCATAAATTCAAAACTGGTCGCTTTATAAAGTGATCCATTGGTGTCTAATCCATGAGACGTTAGGAAATCCTTATTGGGTTGTTCAATGTTGGTATAGAGTCCATAATAAACAAAGCGACGTTGTCCAACAGGTAATGAATCATCCTTAATGTAGACTTTGACGAAGTTGGTTCTAAGACTGGCCATATTATCCAACTGGCTCATTAAATCAAAAGAGAACTTATTGGCGATCTTACTTGGATCAGAGACATGTTTATTTAAGTTCAATACTGTAAAACCCTTATAGTTATCATTCTCCGAAGTAAACTTGATTTTATACGATTTAAATGCTGCTCCTCGAGATGAATTTCCTCTGACTCGAATGATCGCGTTGATCAAACTGGTATCGACTAGATTCGATAATTTCCCACTGCTATCCCCAAGCGTGATGTTGGCGTGTAGATTAGGATTAAAAGACTGGTCCAAAGTCGTATGTAAATCAAAGATCGAGAAATCGATGATCCCATCATCTGTTTCCGTAGGAAAAACCGTAATGTACAAGGTATCCAAGTCATCCGCTTGATCGAGTTGATAAATGGTCTTATTCTCATTCAAAGGTAGTCCATTTAATGGACTGTTCTCTAAAGTCCAATCATCAAGGCTTGTATTATCCTCTGGGATGACTTCGACTTGATCCAGTGACCCAAGATAAAAATTAGTAAAGACACCCATCGCTAGGGCAAATACTACACCCACTAAAAGATTCTTGTTTTTCCAGTTTATTCGAGTCATGAGCGTCCTTTACTCTGCACTTTTACAATACAGTCTAGCATTGATGGTTTCCATAAACTTTCGTAGTCTGAAGAACCCAACGATCCAAGATACGATACCACCAATAAACAAAGACATAGGATAATAAGATACTCCCAGTTTCAAAGCCAATATACTGGCCAATGTGGTTACCACAAAGAATACCAAGGTCGTTATAAAGCTACCAAATTGATCATCGAAGTAATATAAGAAGATGACCGTAAAGTACATCAGATAGGTACAATAAACCCCGATAGAAAGTAATAGGAAGTAATTCAATACCATCCCACCAAAGCCCAACATCGGTAGAAATAGAATCCCTGCACAGGTTAGAATGATCGTAATGATCAATTGAACTTCATAGATATAAAACAATTCTATATCCATGGTCTTCAACATAACCTTACGATATTTTTCAATTATACCATAGGTCCCATTGATGAGACTTCCTACATATTTCTGATACTTCTCAAAAAATTTCGTTTCTACTTTGACCACAAAGAGTACAGGTGTAGATAAGTTGACCACAATAGCTAGAAAGAGCGCCATATCATAAGATGGGGCAACCCTAAAGATAGAGACCTGTATCGCGATATCTGAAAACATCCAATAGAGAATGTTTGGGATATATAAGGTAACAATATACAAGAGTCCACTTAAAAACAAATAAGGATACTTTTTATAGTACGCTAGGAAAGCAAAATAATCTCGATTAGAATGATGAAAGAAAGTCAAAATCAAATAAATCAACAAGAGATTAATGGTTGAAAAGACCACGATCATAGACATTAAGATCGTCATAAGAACATCAATCTGAGTGTATTGATATAAGAGAAAGAAAGTCAATCCTCCAAGAAGAACCCCAGCAAAGAAAGCAAAGGTAATTTTTAGATATTCTTTTAAAGCGGAGATAAAGAACATGAGATTATAGGTAATGGTAACAACGATGGTTAAGGTATATAAGGCAGCCAAAAGATAAAGATCAGTGATCCCATCTAAATAAAGCAACACAACGATAATAGAGGCAAAGATCGCTGATAAGATGCTGACGAAAATCGAGGTTCCAAACATGGCTGCTGGAATAGAATCTTCTTCATTCTCATGGATTCGATCTGAAATATATCTCGTGATGGTTGTCCCTGTCGTTCCAGAAACAATGATGCTGAATAAGAAAATATAAAGCGTGGCACTGGAAAAGAATATTTGTCTTGTCTCAAGGACATTTAAAGTATCCAATGTCATATTGATGCCGATCAACATGGCTAAAAATATGATCGTAGGGCCGATCGTCGTCATCGTCGCAAAGATGATGCCTCGGATTCGGCTGGTGATGGTGGTCTTGCGGAATATTTTTCTTAATTCAAAGCCAATGCCTGCCATATGAATTCCTCCTTCGGATTAACGTTGATCCTAATAAGATTGATACAAAGCCTCATAGCGATCTAGGAAATCCTTTTTCTGATAGAAAGCTCTAACTCGATTTTGACCTACTATACCCATGGTGTCTCTTAAAGATTTATCTTTCGCCAATGCTTCGATGGCTGAAGCAATCTTTTCAATGTCCATAACAGGAACGATGATGCCTGCTGCGCCTAGGTGATCTTGTTGTGATCCCAAGAGTAATTCTTGACAGCTTCCTACATTGGTACAGATTTGTGCGATGCCTGCAGCCATCCCTTCCAACACAGCCAAGGGTTGGCCTTCACTGATGCTGGTCAATAACATGAAGTCAAAGCTAGGCAAATATTCCTTGACATCCACACGTCCTAAAATTGAAATGTTTGTCAGTTTAAAGTCATCAATAAGCGCTAAACATTCTTGTGTATAAACCACATCTTCTTCAGTAGGTCCTAGAATGATCAACTCTAGATGATCAACGCGATGCATCGCAGCTTCAAACGCTAGAATCATCGTTTTGATGTCTTTGATGGGAACCAGTCGAGCAACAACCCCAATCCGAATGACTTCTGATGGGTTTGTATTTAACAAACGAGCGTTGTTTTGAGTGTATAGATCCACATCTACCCCATTGGGGATAATGATTGCCTTATCTTCAGGACAGCCCATTTCGATCTGTAAATTACGATTGGTCTCAAATAGAGAAATAACCTTGTCGGCTTGATGATAGGTAATCGCTGAAATGCGATAGAAAAAATTGATCCAGTTCTTTTTAAAATCACCGATAACCCAATCTGATTTAATGATTTCTTCTTCACGTTCACGCGTATAGATCCCATGTTCAGTCACGATAAAAGGTTTGTTGGATATGAATCCAGCCACACTACCCAATAGACCCGCATACCCCGTAGAAGCTGAATGATAGAGATCCGCTTGAGGAAAATCTTCAACCAATGTTGACATCAATGGGAAAAACATCGATCTCAAGCTCCATAAGAAATCATTAAAGACTGTTCTAGAAAAATCCTTATTGTAAAGTTCAACGGCGATCTCAAAGAAGTCATGGCTCATCAAAACATCGACAAGTTGGGTCTTATGATTCTTTATCAGATCTAAGATGGGTTTCCATTGTATGTCTTGATGGTTTTCTTCCATAATCAAAGACTTCAAAGCTTCATGTTCAACTTTATTGAGTTTAATATTGGAGTGTATGGTTTTAAACTTGATGTCACTAAGATAGATGGTTTTTACTTCCTTAACATTTGCGGGTAAGGTATATTTAAGTTCACTCATCTCTTCTCGACTGGTCGCAATAGACCAGATCACAAATTCAGTGTCAGTAAATCGTTCCAACAACATTTGGACCCAACTGGAGACACCTCCGGCTACGTAAGGGTAACTACCTTCACATATAATGCATACTTTCATGTGTAAGCCACCTTCTTTCTTTTACTAAACGAACTTCTAATAATTTAAGGTAAACTGAGGCGTTTGGGCCTTAATCAAATAATACTGAGGACTTATCCTTTGATAACTCGCTCCTGTCGCACTCAAGATCTTATCTTTTGAATAAAACATAAAGGTTTGACCAAGGGTCATCTTAGAACAAGCAACGGTGATACTGTTCGATGTTGTCAAAGACTCATAACTCATCGCATCTAACTCTCTTAATTTTTCCGCTGCAGGTGAGATGGTCAGTGCATTTAGCCAAGGTGTTTTTTCGAAGTAAGAAGCACTTAATTTGTCAAAGGATACATTAAGGGTATTCCAATTGCTTTCACTTGAAGGAACTGTAAATAAGGAATTGATGTCGAAACTATGAGAGATGGCTCCATGTGAAGTCAAGATCGATAGAAATGAATAGAGCTGTGTTTTTTCTGCCTTGTATCCATAGGTTGTGGTTGGGAAAACAACTTGATCATCATTGACTTGATAGTTTCCACTGGATTGGGTCAACTCATCCCCATCGTATAGAATACGGATAATATCGATGCTTGGATAAATGGTTTGAATGGCTTCTATTTGTTGAGTATTGATTTTGCCATATAAGGGATAATAAGCGTGGATGTTATAGTTGGGGAAGAAATTCTCAAAGAATGATCTGGTCTCATCTACTCGATCCGGCTTTAATTCATCTAAATCAACATGATTCCCAGACAAGGTAATCTCACCATTGATTCTAATCATTTCCCTACTAATATATGAAAATGTTTGTTGATTGGCATTTTGAACATCGAAGTCTTGATTATCTATGGCCATAAATGAAGAAGTAAGCTTAAGATCTAATAGACTCGCTTTTTGAACTAAGATGGCCCATAGTTTATCTCGCACAAAGGATTCTGCGCTTCTTCCATAATACTCAAATGAATTCTCATCATTCCCATCAAATAGAGGAGGAATCGCATCTAGAAACACGGTCTTGGTTCCTAAGATGGGATAAATAGCGTGCTCTTTAGAAT
>CAZXTB010000039.1:0-10009 GCA_964643535.1 uncultured Erysipelotrichaceae bacterium
AGGTTCATGTCCATCGATGAGAAGGAGATCAACTTCTTCATTGATACTTAAGTCTGAAGGATCGATTCTTCCCGGACAATTAAAGATGGTTCTATTCCCATTGGCCTTACTGGTTAAGATGACACTGATGGGGGTCTCAAAATCAACACAAGGTATAGAATGATGTTTAACCTTGGCTTTGTTTAGGCTCTCTCGAATGAGGGTCGCATAGATATCATTGCCTAAACGAGAGTATAAAGTCACGTCTTCTCCCCACTTGCCCAGTAAAAGAGACGCATTGGTACTAGGACCTCCTGCAGTTTCTGTTTTATCGTAAACACGAAACTTCATATTTTCTGTAATGGGTTGATCTAAAGGCATACAGATATCTAAGGTGGATTGTCCTAAACAAATGATTTTCATAAATACCTGCTTTCCTTGGGTTATTTGTCCCTGTTTATTACGATAAGCCTAAAGATGGAAGATGTAAAGATAATAACTAAATGAAGTTTAGTTAAGTTGTGAGTTACATCTACAACTGAAATATCTTGAAGAATAATTCTCTTAACACCTTAAAGGATTCTATATCCGGAGCTAGTTGATGAAATGAGTGATCGTCTATTTCGCAAGATTCCAGATAGATTCTTAAGTCTTCTTTTAAACGAGGACCTAAGTCGATTTTTCGAGTTTCATCAATGATTCGACTAAGCCTTATCGCATCTTTTCGATGTTTGTTTATGTCTTCTGAACGAATCTTATCTCCTCTGTTTCTCTTCTCTGTAAGGTCTCGCCAAGCCCTTACCTTCATCACAATAAGCGCATAAGGGTCAGCGATGCACAATCCAAAAACATTAATGTGTTGCTGTAGAATAAGTTTATAGATGTCATCATCTAACATAATTGCAGACAGACTTAAGAATTCTTCATCGATCTTAATTCTAAATTTTCCAGTATTAAGAGTTTCATTGGTCGTTAAATCTACTCGAGATAGAATCTCAATCATAAATGGATAGGTATTATCTTTGGGATTGGTAAAACGATAGTAATTTCCTTGTTTACCAAAATCATAAGCTCCTTCTTTAAGAAAGTCTCGTAACGCTATAAAGAAGGGTTCATTCCCTTCTTTAACAAAGACCACAAGATCAAAATCCTTAGTTTTTCTAAATTCTAAATGATAGTTCGCCATATTCATAGAACTAGCTAATCCCCCAATAATCACAAACGAATCTTTATACTCCTTGAATTCTTGGATAAATCGTTCCAAACCTTGATTCTGTTTAAGCATTCATAACCAAAGATTCTAAGGCAGATTTGATGCGTTCATCATCTAGATCAATAAGCGAGAAATACAGAGCCCAAGGGTCTATCATTCCACCGGATGTAGGAACCTTATATTTCCAAACCTCTAATTCAATCATATTTTTCTCCATTTTCAGACCGATCTCTAAGTTCTTCTCATAAGATTGAAGTGCTTTCTTTGAGACGGCATACACTTTTACATTAGGTGCACTTAAGTCCGTTTTCTCGGATAATGCGCTTTCTCCTGAAAGAATGAGTTCTGTTTTTAACGCGTGCGGTAATGATTTCTCATTCACGACGATTTTCCTTTCAACTGGATGAGGAAGATGAGTTTGGAACTCTGTTTGAGTTAATCTTTGTTTATTCACATGAATCTCGGCTTTATAATTTGACTCTAGTTCAATGACTTTAAGGTTTTTCAACTCATTGATCGCTCGAGATATCGTCATGGGAGATAATCCTAATTGGTTGATCAACACTCTTTGAGTAACTTTTTCGACTTTTCTCGATAAGATCTCTAAAAGGACACCCATTGAAGATGGGCTAATCTTATCTCCATTTTGATGAATCTTTGGATGATATGAACCATCTCCTTTTGGATGAAAAAGAAGCCCTAAAAATGGAGCGTAAATCTGCTTACCAATGATCATAAATGAAATCTTATTCTCTAGGCATCGCTTAAGATTATAAGGAGACAGACCTTCTAAAACAAACAGATAATGTTTTATTTCAGTCGAGTTCATAAGGTAATGACATAGGTTTTGATAATCTAGGTAGGTGTGCTTAACTTGTTCTGAAATCAAAAGAAATTTTCCGTTTTCTGAGTTTATGAGAGAAAACTGATATTGATTCTTTATAAACAAGGGTAATTGCTGATTCATTGGCCACACTTGTGACTCTAGATCAAGGCTGAATACTTTCTTTAAATATGATAAAGCTTCTTCACGTTGAGACATAATGACCTCCTCTTATATTGTATCATATATTTATTATATCATTATGGTTTGATATGATTTATTATTGTTATTAAAGTAGTCAAAGAAAAAGCTCAACTAGAGTTGAGCCTTAAGTTCTAATACGATATCTCTAAGTTCAGCTGCTCTTTCAAAGTCGAGGACTTTTGCCGCATCTCTCATTTCTTTCTCTAAGCTTTCGATGAGTCTTTCTTTTTCTTTTCTAGTGGTCTTATCATGCTTACTCATATACTCTTGAGCCATTTGTTTGGTTTCTTTACCACGAATGATGTCATGGATTTCCTTCTTAATGGTCATTGGGGTAATGTTGTTGGCGGTATTATGCGCGATCTGGATGTCTCTACGACGAGATGTTTCTTCAATGGCTTTGGCCATAGAATCAGTGATACGATCCGCATAGAGGATAACTTTCCCATTGACGTTACGGGCAGCTCGTCCTATGGTCTGAATCAATGAACGATGAGATCTTAAGAAGCCTTCTTTATCCGCATCTAGGATACAAATCAAAGATACTTCAGGTAGATCAAGACCTTCTCTTAGTAAGTTGATCCCAACCAAGACATCATACTTTCCTTTACGTAGATCATGAAGGATCTCGATACGTTCTAAAGTCTTGGTCTCATGGTGAAGATAAGCCACTTTTAGATCTAAACGTTTGAGATACTGAGTCAATTCTTCTGCCATCTTAACAGTTAAGGTGGTGATAAGAACTCGTTCATCTTTATCGATACGAGCGTGGACTTCTGAGATGATGTCATCGATCTGTCCTTTAGAAGGACGAATGACGATTTCAGGATCGACTAAGAACGTAGGTCGGATGATCTGTTGAACGACTTCCCCATTGGTTAAGGCCAGCTCATAATCGCCTGGTGTCGCAGATACAAAGATGACTTGATTGATGATGTTTTCAAATTCTGAGAACTTTAAAGGACGATTATCTAAAGCTGAAGGTAATCTAAAGCCATAGTCGACCAAGGTTGTTTTACGTGAACGATCCCCATTATACATCCCTCTTACTTGAGGGACAGAGACATGGGATTCATCGATAACCAATAGATAATCATCAGGAAAATAATCGAATAGGTTGAATGAACGTTGACCTTCTTGTCTTCCATCGATGTGTCGTGAATAGTTCTCTATCCCAGGACACATACCGAATTCTCGTAGGGCTTCTAAATCATAGAGGGTCCTTTGTTTAAGACGTTGTTCTTCTAGAAGTTTGTTTTCTCTATGTAAGACTTCCAATCGATCTTTAAGTTCTGCTTCGATTCGATCACAAGCTTCCAACATCATTTCTTTAGGTCTTGCGTATTCATTCGCAGGAAAGATGTTGTAGACGGAGAAGGCATTTTGGATCTTACCAGTGACACGATCAACTTCTGTGATGCGTTCGATCTCATCCCCAAACATTTCGATACGAAGATTGAATAGATCGGTAAAGCCCAGCGAAATCTCAATGACATCCCCATGAACCCTAAACGTTCTTCGTTTAGGATCGATATCATTTCTTATGTATTGACGATCTACCAATTTACGTAAGAGTTCTGAACGCTTGATCACTTCACCTTTTCTTAAGGTAAAGAACAGTTGTCGATAAAGTTCTGGATCAGAGGAAGCATAGATACAGGCCACAGAAGCAACGATGATGGTATCTCGTCTTTCTAGGACTGCATTTAAAGAGGCCATTCTCAACATATCCAATTCTTCATTGATCATCGAAGATTTTTCGATGTAGAGGTCTCGGGTAGGTAAGTAAGCTTCTGGTTGATAATAGTCAAAGTTAGAAACGAAATATTCGACCCTGTTTTCTGGGAAGAGTTCTTTGAATTCTGAGTAGAGTTGTCCTGCTAAGGTCTTATTATGAACGAAAACCAAGGTAGGACGATTGACTTTCTCGATGACCTTAGAAATGGTAAAAGTCTTACCTGTGCCTGTAGCACCCAGTAAGACTTGAGCCCGTTTTTGCTGGTTCAACCCTTCAACCAAAGCATCTATGGCTTTGGGTTGATCCCCTGTGGGACTATAAGGAGAAACCAACTTAAATTTATTCATTGATTACCTCTAATGCTTTAATCATCTGTAGATCTTTGGTGTCTTTATTAAGATACCAAGTTTTAATCATCGCGGATTGTAAGCTAGCCAAGACATCTTTAGTTAAGATCCCATCCGCTGCTAGTCCCATTTCTGTTTTAAAGGTATTCAAAGCGATTTCTGTTTGAGCAGAGTAATAACCATCTAGTCGATCCACAGGATAACCCATAAAGTCTAAACACAATTGGGCATCTTTTACCGCTTCAGAAACTGAATCGGGGGCGAAAGTTTCATCGGCTGTAAAGGTGGTAAAGGTCGTGGTTAATACTGGATGAAGCGCCACATCGATGTCTGGAATGACACCTACTTCATGGATCCATTTTCCACTTGGGGTCAACCAAGCAGCTTGAGTGTATTTTAATGCGGAGCCATCTGAGAATTGAGCCATCGTTTGAACAAGGCCTTTCCCATAGGTCGTCTTACCGATGACAATGGCCCCTGCTTTTTCTTGAAGGGCTGCGGCTAAGACTTCTGAAGCTGAAGCGGAGTTATTGTTGACAAGGATAATGATATGGTCATAAGTATCGATGGCGGTTCCTCTGGATTTATCTAAGGTAATGTTTCCATCGACATCTTTTTGTTGAAGAACGGTTTCTCCAAAAGGAATGAAGTTACTGGCGATCCCGATAAGTGAGGTTAAAGATCCGCCTCCATTATCTCTAAGATCAATGATCAAGTCTTTGCTGCCTTTCGATTTGAAATCTTTTAAATAGGTCATGAATTCAGAACTTGAGGTATCCCCAAAGGTAGAGAGTTCGATATAACCGATGTTTCCTGTTAAGACTTTCCCATAAGCGGTGTTACTGATTTGACCACGCGTAATGGTCATCGTGATTTCATCTGCGCCACGTTTAAAGATGACCGTGACATCTGAGCCAGCTTTACCCTTAACCAAGGTTACAAGCTCATCTGAGGTTTTACCCGTCACATCGATCCCATCGACTTTATAGATGATGTCGCCTGAATGGACCCCTGCTTTATCGGCAGGAGAATTGAAGAAGACTCGATCGATGATAAAGGATCCGTTGTTCTCAAAGAAGCTAACACCGATGCCTTCATAGCCTAGGTTAATGGCGTTACTGAAAGCTTCTAGTTCTTCTTTGGTAAAGTAAGTGGTGTATTTATCACCCAATTCTGTCAACATGCCTGAAATGGCATCGTTGACCATTTCTGATTCTAGATCACTGTGTTCATTTCCAAAAAACCAGTTGGTTTCTATGACATCCATGATCTGTTGAAGACGCGCAAGTTTATTGGTATCGACTGTTGCTGCTGGGGCAAAAGCACTGGATAAAACAAAACCAAAAACGAAAGACATCGTAATCGCTAATACAACGAGTCCTGTTTTGATTCTTTTTGATCTTCTGGCTCTGATTTCATCTGGCCATAAATATTTCTTTAAGCGAATACTACGTTTGTTATCGTCCATAAGGCACCTCAATCTAACTTATTCTAACACAAAGCCAGTCGTGATGGCGACTGGCTGACTTTAATAATATTTACCTACGATGACATTGAAGATGGTTAAAGGGTTTTCTCGACAAGGGGCTTTATGCCCATTGTAGTCACATCTAAATGAATTGATGGCCGTTGTGCCTGAGGAGGTTCCAAAATACAGATCCCCTTTCCAAGCATTCGCATAGTATCCAACATTGTTGGTTCCTAGATAGATCACTTCAACGTGGACATGAGGTCCTGTAGAGGATCCTGAAGATCCTAACTTAGCGACCACATCAGAGGCGTCGACGATAGAACCTATTGGAAGTACCGAATTTTGAGCCAGATGCATATAGACGATCGCATAAGAGACATTATTTACTGAGACCATCAAGTAAACTTGATTACCACTATAGGATCTTCCTGGTTTACCACAGACGTTTCCTAGATAACCTGTCGTAGGACAAGCATTGCTGGAATAGATGACAACTCCATTGGCGACCGCTTTGACAGGGGTATTAAGTGCAGCTGACATATCGACCCCTAAATGTATGCCTCCTTCAGGATAAGTCCATACACCTGCGGAAACACGGAAACTACCCACAGGTCTAACAAATCCACTCGACGTAGGAACGTTCTTCAAAGCTTCACTGATGCCTTTTAGAATGGCTGTGGTGGCTTCTAGATCGCCTGCGATCTGATCTGCTTTCGCTTCTAAGATATCTTGTTGTTTACGATACTCTGTAACGATGGCAGTGATGCTTACCTTAAGCTGACTAACCGTATCTTGACTGGTTTCTAAATTGGCCTTGTTTTGAAGTTGAGCTTCTTTTTGTCTTTCGACTTCTGCTTTATCTGCGTTTAAGGCATTGACTTGTTCAATCAATAGATTGATTTGAGTACGATCATATTCTGTAATGTCGTTGATGCCCTGGATTCGTAATACGAGATCAGAGAAATCTTTGGCTCCCATCATAAAATCTATGTAGGAATTCAAAGAGACAAAGGCTTGCATTTGAACCATACGATCCTTGATGGTTTGATCGATCCCATCGATACTCTTGGTTCTATCTACGATTTCTATCCCTAAATCAAGGATGGCTTTTTCACTGTTCTTAATCGATTTTTCTAAATTGGTGATGTCTTTTTCTAGCTTAGTGATCTGTGCTTCATATTCAGTGATCTTTTTAGCCATACTTAAAATATTGGCTGAAAGATTCTTTAGATCTCCTAGAAGCTTCTTAAGTTCAGCTTCAGCATCTTTTACTTTTTGATTGACATAAGCTTGATACGCTGTACACGCTGTTACGTTTTTAGCGGCAGCGGCAGATGAACACAACGTAGAGTAATAATCTTCATTCTCTTCGAAGTTATAGTCAACCGCGCTGACATTATAGGTCACACTACTGAAGAGCATGACAGCTAAAAATAACAGGATCTTTCTTTTCATCGTTTCATGTGTAGGTAACGGGTCACGGAGATAAAGCTTCCGATCAAACCTACTACTACCCCTAATATAGCTAATAAATAACTAATTTGCAAGACAAATGGATAAACTGGCCTTAAAACGAAGAGTTCACTGACCATAAAACCTCCTAAGAGTTTATACAGCCACTCATAACCATAAATCGTTAAAACAATGGGAAATAAGGATCCCATAAAGCCAATCGTAAGACCTTCTAGAACCATAGGCGCTCTTATGAATGAGTTGGTGGCCCCTAAAGTACGTAAGATAGAGATCTCGTCTAAACGAGCTTGAATCGTAATTTTGATCGTATTCGCAATCAAGAAGATCGCGAGTGAACTTAAGATAATAACCAAGATCAAACCTACATCTCTGATCCCATTCATAAATCGAATGAGCTTGATCGTGTTTTCTCCCCCATAATCCGCTTTATCTACCCCTACGAAAACTCTGATCTGTTCAGTGATGAGTTTTATGTCATAACCTTCTTTGACTTCAACGATGTAGGCATTCTTTAATGGATTCTTCTCTCCTCGATACATCTCAAAGATGGAACCTTCTGCCCAATAGGATTTGATGAACTTATCGAGTTCATTGTCTTTATCTGAGAAAGTTACTTTATTTACCCCATCTAAGATCTCGATTTGATCGCCTAATCCTTCAATGGATTCTGTATCGAATAAATTACTAATGGAAACATGGATCTGAACTTCACCTTGAACGGTCTCTGTGATTTGTCTTACATTCATCGAGATCATTAAGAAGAAGGACATTAAGGTCAAGGTAATGGTGACAGCTAAAACGGAAGAGAAGGTCATTCCTCCATGGCGAATTAAGCCATAAAAGGCTTCTTTGATGTGTCTGGTAAGTCTAAACATTACTGTGGTAACCTCCTTCTTTTAGGTCGGCTACGATATGACCATCTTCTAAAGCGATGGTTCTTTTACGCAGGGTATTTACAATGTCGACATCGTGGGTCACGATGAGCAATGTGGTTCTTTCTTCTTGATTGATCTTTTCTAAAAGTAATACGATTTCTTTGGCTTTGACGAAGTCTAGGTTACCTGTAGGTTCATCGGCGATCAAAAGCTTAGGTTTATTCGCAATGGCTCTTGCGATGACACAACGTTGTTGTTGGCCTCCTGAGAGTTGATTGGGATAAGAGTTGGCCTTATCACTTAAGCCTACCAATTCTAAAACTTCTCTTACACGAGCTCGTGCTGCCAGTAAAGGCATATTACCGATCTGTAATGCCAACATGACATTCTCAAAAACTGTCTTTTTAGGTAAGAGTTTATAGTCTTGAAAGACGACCCCTATGTATCTTCTATACTTAGGGATACGACTTTGTCTAAGCTTTCCGATATCGATCCCAGCGACTTCTACTAAGCCTTTGGTGGGTCTTTCTTCAGCATCCAACAGTTTGATCAAAGTAGATTTACCACTTCCTGTAGGACCGATGATGTAGACAAACTCTCCCTGTTCGATAAAGAGATTGACATTATAGAGGGCATTAACGCCGTTTTTATAGGTTTTATAGACTTCTTTTAGTTTCAGCATGTTTCTTCCTTATGTTCTATTATACGCCTAGACTTTGAAATCAAAGGAAAAGCCATTTCCTTTGACTTCCATCGCATCCGTTACCACGATAAACGCATGAGGATCGATCTTATTGATTTCCTTCATCATCTCAGGATATTCTCCTTTAGAGATGACGGTCATAATGACATTCTTATCTTCTTTCGTATAACCACCTTTACCAGGTAATATGGTAGATCCTCGATCGACTTCTTTTTGAATGAAGTCATTGACCTCCAACGATTTATCAGAAATGATCATGATCGATAAAGATTCCAGTGAACCAAACAGAAGGATCTTATCGACCGCAAACGAAGTTGCCCAAACTGAGATCAAACCAATCAACACAGCTTCTACGCCATATACAAACATTCCAAACAGCACCGTTAAGGCATCTACAATAAGAATCAATTTATAGACCTCGATATGCGTATATTTATGAATGATCATCGGAGGAACATCCATTCCACCAGTTGTGGCTCCTGTCCTAAAGACAAGACCTACACCGACTCCACCTAAAAGACCTCCATATAAACTCGCCAACATAGGATCGATGTTCATGGTAAATTCGACTCTTTTTAAGATTAAAAGAAAAGCAGGATATAAGAAAGAACTAATGGCCGTATGGGTCATAAATTTCTTACCTAAGAAGATTGAACCTAGGATAAACATCGCTAAGATCAAGCCATTAACGATAAAATCAGCTTCTATTCCAGTTAGTTTACTGACCGCAACAGCGATCCCTGCGACACCACCAGAAAGGATATTGTAAGGCAGGATAAAAAATCTTACAGCGAAAGCGAGGATCAAGTTTCCGAAGATGACCAGTAGTAAATCGATGGCATGTCTTTTCATAGGGTATCATTCCTTACTGTTTTATTATATCATTGAGTGATATGAAGCACCTTAAAAAACACGTCTTTCTCATCTTAGCACTCTTATGGACCCTCGTTATCTTTGCTTTTTCACTTCAAAGTGGCGATGAATCCATCGTAAGCAGCAACATTATCCTAGATTTATTGGCTATGATCCTACCTATTCTAAAGGATCCTGACTACTTAAACATCGCTGTTTTTATCATTCGTAAGACAGCCCATTTTACAGAGTATTTTATATTGGCTTATTTCTATACGAAGGCTTCTTCTGAAACCAAACAAGATAATCTTCTTCTAATAGGTTATTTGAT
>CAZXTB010000040.1:0-4224 GCA_964643535.1 uncultured Erysipelotrichaceae bacterium
CCAGATCCTCCTTGGATAATCCCAAACGGGATTACTATATTTGGCAAGACGGAAAAAAAGATTCTCAAGGTCATCTTCAAGCACCTACCAATTGGGGTAGCTTCTTTGAAGGATCGGCTTGGAATCATGATCCACTCACCAATCAATACTATATGAAGATCTTCTCTGATAAGATGCCGGATCTAAACTGGAACTCGCCTGCTCTAAGACAAGAGATGTTTAAAATGGCCCAATGGTGGCTTGATCAAGGAATCGATGGATTTAGAGTCGATGCGATTGCACATTTAGCCCGAGATCTTTCGTTTACCGATTCAACCATGCCTTTAAACGCCCATCATGTAGCGCCTGATTGGGGGAAATTCTCTAATCGACCAGAACTCTTTGGGTATCTAAAAGAATTCAATGAGAAAGTTCTTTCTAAATATGACTGTATGACCGTAGGCGAGGTCGGAGGGGGGGCTTCTGTAGAAGCTGGGGTTAAATATGCGGGCTATGATTCCCACATCTTTAATATGGTCTTTAACTTCGATACTTGTTGGAAAAACAACATCTTTGGGAATGATAATCTAAAAGATGAAGACATAAAGATCAATGTCTTTGATATGAAACGTACCTTTAATCTATGGATCCAAGGTATGAAAGGCAAAGGATGGATGCCTCACTATTGGTTAAACCATGATCATCCTAGAGTCATGAGCCAATATGGAGATCCTCTTCATTTTCATCGAGAATCAGGAACCTTATTGGGAACGATACTTTTAACCCTACCAGGGACCCCTTTCATCTATAATGGAGAAGAGATCGGGATGACCAATGTGGATTATACCTCCATCGATGACTTTACCGATGTCTGGGTCAAGAATTACGCCAAACAAGCCAAGACCCATCTTTCAGATGAACAGATCTTATCTCATTTAAGAAGAACTTCTAGAAACAATGCGAGAACACCAATGCAGTGGAATGAGACGGCTTATGCTGGGTTCTCTACGCATGTTCCTCATCAGAAAAACGTAGGCAATTATGCCTTGATCAATGTAGAGAAACAACAAGCTGAAAAAGGTTCTATCTTAAATACCTATAAAACTTTGATTCGTTTACGTAAAGAAAGCAAATATTCTGAGACTTTGATTTATGGGGATTTTAAGTTGATCCATCCTAAAGATGAGTTTGTCTTCGCTTATCACAGAAGGATGCCTCATCAACACTTAATGGTCATCTGTAACTTTAGTAAAGATCCGCATGACTTTACCTTACCGACTCAGTATAAACATGTCTTATTCAACAATTATCAAAATGTCCATATTAGAAAAGTGCTTCATCTAAAACCTTATGAAGCCATGATCGTGGAGGTCTAAATGAAAAAATTAGGTCTAGTCTTCTTGCTTCTTTTAAGTGCTTGTACACCTAAGGTTGAGCCTGTCACACGCAAGACTGTAGATGAGTTAGAAGTCTTACTAAAAGACGCTGATGCGGAAAGCTTTACCCAAGACGTTTCTACAGCCTATAGTTTATTTCCGATCGCCTTTGCGGATTCTAATGGAGATAGAAAAGGAGATCTACAAGGCATCATCAGTAAACTGGACTATCTTAATGATAATGATCCTTCTACGACCACTGATCTAGGGATCGATGCGGTATGGATGAATCCCATCTATCCATCAGATACCTATCATAAATACGACATCAACGATTATAAAGCCATCGATAAAGATTTTGGGACGATGGATGATTTTAAGATGCTTCTAAGTGAAGCTCATAAACGTGGAATAAAGATCATCTTAGATATGGTTTTTAATCATAGCTCAGATACCAATCCTTGGTTTATGCAAGGTATTGCGGGCAAATCACCTTACGATGAATACTATATGATCAAAACCAAGATCAAGATGAGTGATTATCCAGGAAACGCTGGTTGGTATGGGAAGAATTCTAGAATGTATTTCGCTGGATTTTGGAGTGAGATGCCTGATCTAAACGCAGAAAGCGAGCTCTTAAGAACAGAACTAAAAGGGGTCTTGGATTTCTGGATGGATCTAGGCGTCGATGGATTTAGATTCGATGCGGTGACTCAAGTCTATGCCTTAAACGAATATCCTTCTAGTACCCCTATCCTTGCGTTAAGCAAGCAGTTTTGGATGGAGATGAAGCAATACATCGAAGCTAAAAACAAAGATGTCTATACAGTAGGAGAGGCTTGGGTAGGAGCGAATCTAGCTTCATCTTATGCGCCAGGTTTTGATTCGCTTTTCAATTTTGATTTGGCTTTAGGGATCGTAACGATGGTTAAAAACAGCAGTTCATCAAATTTGATGGACAACTACATCAATGGACAAAATGTCTTTAAGTCTAAGACAGATCATTATGTCGATGCGATCTTTTTAACCAATCATGATCAAAATAGAATCATGAGTGAAGTCTCAGGAGACATCACCAAAGCTAAGCTCGCAGCCCATATCTTATTTACCTTACCTGGGATTCCGTTTGTCTATTACGGGGAAGAGTTAGGAATGTTTGGGGTTAAACCTGATGAACACATTCGTGAAGCTTTTCCTTGGAATAAGACCACGACCCCTCCAATGGCACTATGGGTCTATAACCAATACAATCAATCTACCCCTACCTATGAACAACAGGTCACTGATCCTGAGTCGATGTTTCAAGTCTATCGTTCTTTGATTGAACTCAGAAAAAACAGTGAAGTTCTTCGTTTTGGGGACATTCAGAAGATCAATTCAACGTATCAATTCTTAGCCTATTCAAGATCTTATAATGGGAAGACTTGGATCATTCTTCATAATGTATCTGCCAGTTCTCAAGTCTTTACCTTATCATCCACTGGAACCATCATGTATACCCATAAGGAAGTAAGTGTTGATGGGACCCAAGCTACTTTAGGTCCACGATCAACCTTGATTCTTGAGGTCAACTAAGTGCTTAGTATTTATTTATCAACAGAAGAAACACATCGTGAACAAGATATCCAAGCTTTTTGTTTAAGCTATGGAAGCGATTTTACCTGGTTGGATCCTAGGACTGCTAAGTTTACCATCAGTAAGGCTCACGCCATTCAACTTAGGGTCTTATATGAGCCTCTTAGAGATGATTTAGGGATAAAGATGACCATGGTTATCGGTTTCGATAATGAAGCCTTGATGAGGTTGGCATTGGCTTTAGCGAGTGAGAATCATTCAGGGAAGATCTTAGATTTAGGAGATGTCTTATTACTTGAGACCCTAAAAGGAGATCATCGACTTATCCTAAGTCTTGATCAACTTCTCTCAAAGGTTTCTAAAGAAGTTCTAGAAACCGCTCGTATGTATCTACTTACAGGAGGAAACGCTGTCTTATCCGCAAGTTTACTCTATGTGCATCGTAATACCTTCGCTTATCGATTGGCTAAGTTTATCGATCAAACAGGTTTAGATCTAAGAGAAACCAATTTAGCTGCCTTTCTACAAACCTATTTCACCTTAAATTCATCAATAATTGGTTAATTGTGCATACTGCACAAATCAAACGAATAACTAGGGTGTAAAATAAAAACGAGGTAAACCTAAACTATGGCAACACTACAATTAAAAGGCATCAACAAAATCTACGACAATAATGTCCAAGCCGTCTTCTATTTCAATCTTGACATCAAAGACAAAGAATTCATCGTCTTGGTCGGTCCTTCAGGCTGTGGTAAATCCACAACTTTAAGAATGATCGCCGGTCTAGAAGAAATCTCATCGGGTGAATTGTTCATCAACGATAAGTTCTCCAATTTGACCGCTCCTAAAGACAGAGACATCGCGATGGTATTCCAATCCTACGCTTTGTATCCACACATGACTGTTTATGAAAACATGGCTTTCGGTCTTCGGTTAAAGAAACTTCCTAAACATGAGATCGACGAACGCGTTAAAGAAGCGGCTCGTATTCTAGAAATCGAAAATTTCTTGGATCGTAAGCCTAAAGCGTTGTCTGGTGGACAACGTCAACGTGTTGCCTTGGGAAGAGCCATCGTACGTAATGCGCAGGTATTCTTGATGGATGAACCTTTGTCCAACTTGGATGCTAATCTACGTGTTCAAATGAGATCAGAAATTGGTAAACTACACAAAAGACTTCAAACAACTTTTGTTTATGTTACACATGATCAGACTGAAGCTATGACAATGGGTACAAGAATTGTTGTTATGAAAGATGGTATCGTGCAACAGGTTGCATCTCCTCGTGACT
>CAZXTB010000040.1:4234-9906 GCA_964643535.1 uncultured Erysipelotrichaceae bacterium
TCAGAAATCATTAAGCTTCATGAACGTCTAAATGCGACAACCATCTATGTCACCCACGACCAAACTGAAGCCATGACCATGGCTACTCGTATCGTCGTTATGAAAGATGGCTACATCCAACAGATCGGCACTCCTAAAGAAATCTATAATCATCCAAACAATATGTTCGTAGCCAACTTCATTGGTGCTCCTGCGATGAACTTCATCACTGGAAAATACGCCAAAGGCCGTTTCGAAGTCGACAACAAATCCTTTATGGTTCCTAAGATGTTTAGTGAAGCCCTAAAAGATCTAGAAGGAAAAGAACTCGTATTGGGTATCCGTCCTGAAGACATTCATTATGAAGGTATCGTCGCTGAAACATTCCCAGATACTCCGTTTGATTTCAATATTGAAGTCTCTGAACTTTTGGGTCATGAATTTATTCTTCATGGACGTTTCGGTAATCAACCGATCTTAGCGAAAGTATCTGCTAGAGTTGATATCCACGCTCATGACACCATTAAATTGGCCATGGATGTAACGAAACTACACTTCTTCGATAAAGAAACCACCAAAGCCATTATCTAAACCCTAACCCGAGAATTCTCGGGTTTTTTAAGGAGAAAAATGAACACTTACCGTAATCAATTCATTTATCAGGTCTTCGTAAGAAACTATTCAAACGAGGGAACCTTTAATGCCTTGATCAAGGATCTTGATCGTATAAAAGACTTAGGCACCGATATCTTATATCTTTTACCCATTCATCCAATTGGGATCAAAGAAAGAAAAGGGGTCTATGGATCACCTTATGCGATCAAAGACTACAAAGGCATCTCAGAAGATCTAGGCACTTTAGAAGACTTCAAACAACTCGTCAAAGAGACCCACAATAGAGGAATGAGACTGATGTTGGATGTGGTCTATCATCATACGGCTCCTGATCATCCTTGGGTCAAGGAACATCCTGAATTCTATCACTGGAAAGATGGACATCTAACCAATAAGATCGGGGATTGGATCGACATCGCTGATTTTGAATTCGATAATAATCCAAAGTTGATCGAGTTACTAACGGAAGCTTTATTGTATTGGGTCGATTTAGGTGTAGACGGATTTAGGTTCGATGTCGCTCCGATGATCCCAGAAGCTTTTTATCAGTTTGCATTTCCACTTCTAAAAAAAGCTAATCCAAAGCTTACTTTCTTAGCCGAAAGCGTAGATCCTTGGTTTTTAAGTTTCTTACGTTATGAAGGCTATACCTGTTTAAGCGATTCTGAAGTTTATAAATACTTTGATCTAGAATATGACTATGACAATCAAGAAAAGTTCTTAGGTTATTTAAAAGGTGAAAGTAGTTTAGAAGACCTAAGAAATCGCTATCGTCTACAAGAAATCATTTATCCTAAAAACTACGTCAAGGCAAGAAACGTAGAAAATCACGACAATGCGAGGATTCGTTTCTTTACGCAATCCTATGAAAAGACAATGAATTGGTTGGGTTATTGTTTCTTCGCCAAAGGCATTGCTTTCCTACATTTCGGTGTTGAGACAGGCACAGATCATTTATCTCGATTATTTGAGAAAGATCCTGTGGATTGGACCAAAATGGATCCTGAGATGGTAGCTTTAATCAAAGCCTTAGCGAAGATGAAGAAGGATCCTATTTTCGCTCAAGATGATCACTATAAGATCATCTCTCATAAGAAAGATGTCCTACATTTTGAATATGAGAATAAGCAGGAGATTAGAGTAGGCATCTTTAATGTGGGCTTAGAAACAGGCGTTATCAATGTGAATCTTCCAGAAGGTATCTATACACATAGCCTTACCAGTGAAAGTGTTGAGATTCGTCATGGGGTGCTTTCTTTAAGCAATCGTCCTATCATATTCTCTATCCCTAAACAATGAAACAAAGATTTTTAGCTTTATGGGTACTCACTTTATGTCTAAGTGCCTGTAGTCCTGTTTCTCACAATGAGAAGGAAGTAATCATCGTTAAAAACGGAGTAAGCGCAAGCCAAGACTACTTCGATTTTTTCGATCCTTCACTTTATCACGAGATCGTTATCGAAGTCAAAGCCTCTAACCTAAATCAATTAGACGTAGACATGAATAAAGTTTTTGAGAAATTTGGTCAATATAAGATCAGTTCCTATGTGAGCGCTAATTTTATCTATCGTGAAGATGGGGTAGAAAAGATAAGAATCAATGAGGTTGGATTAAGGACCCATGGGAATATATTCTCTCGATACTTGATTCAATATGATGGGAATACGATGAATTCTCTTCATTGGAGGGTTTCATTCGATGAGACCTTTAACTTAGAAACGGATTCAAAAGAATACAAAGAACGAAAGAAAAGAGATCTCTATGGATTAGAGAATCTTGTGTTGAAGTGGAATAGGACATCTTTGTGGAGTAAAGATAACACTGACCCCTACATAACAGAATCTTATGGATACTCTCTTTATGAAGAGGCCGGTATTCCGAGCTCTAAAGCGAGCTTGGTTCATGTGATCTTTTCCATCGATGGGAAAGAAATCGATCAAGGGGTCATGACGATGATTGAACCTGTCGACGATGAGTTTCTTCAAAAAAGATACAATAAAATTGAACGAGAAGGCAACCTGTACAAAGCTTTGTGGCAAATCATGCCAGCTAATTTGGTAGCGACGTCACCTATTTATTTTGGGGTCAAAAAAGAAGAGCTAAAC
This sequence comes from uncultured Erysipelotrichaceae bacterium, assembly GCA_964643535.1. Classification (GTDB taxonomy): domain Bacteria; phylum Bacillota_I; class Bacilli_A; order Erysipelotrichales; family Erysipelotrichaceae; genus UBA2212. The sequence goes on from CAZXTB010000040.1 coordinate 6,934, forward strand.
TATTTTCCTCCTTACGACATCAAAACCAATGAAGACACCAATAAGGGATCCGATCTTAGGGATTTCATCAAGACCTACCAAACCAAATCTGGTAAAGCACTTTATGATTATTTAGACGAAAAAGTAAATCTCGATGAGTTTATGAAGTTCAACGCGATGAATTATCTCTTTGGGAATCCTGACGATTTCAGATACAACTCCAATAACTATTATCTCTATTTTGATTCTTCGAAGTCACCACAGTTGAATTTTTATCCAACAGATTTGGATAAAGGGCTAGGGATAACCGATTGGAATCCTGATGGGCAAGAGATGAAGAGCGTCTTACCTACAGATAAATTTTCTTCTAATGGGGTAGTCGATCTGTCTCCTCTTTTGACCAAGACCATTCTATCCACGTATGATCCTTTTGTATCTGCGTATCTAGAAGCGCTTCATCAGCAAGTATCAACGGTCTTCATCTATTCGAAGTATCGTAAAGCCTTTCAAGTTGCCTATAACTTGTATCATCTGGATACATTAGGATCACAGACAAGAAGCTCTGCGAAACCCATGGGTTTACCTGATGGGGTAAGAATCTACTATTGTGTACAAACGTATAAAGTGGTAAATTTAAGACAACCAACAACAGAGTGTCAATAAACTCTGGTACCATGACGAACAGGGGAACGACATGAATGACTATAATGAATATTTATACATCGACTATGAGAATGTTCAGGACGTAAACGTTAATTTTATTAAGAAGACCACGAAAGTTAAAATCATCGTTGGGCAAGATCAAAAGAATATTCCCGCAGATTTAGTGATCAAGACACAACCTTTCGGAGATGCCGTAGAATGGATCAAGGTTGAAGGAAAAGGTAAGAATGCCTTAGATTTTTTTATTGCCTATTATCTTGGGAAGGATGCTTCTAACCATAAGGATAAGAAGTTTATCATCTATTCAAAAGACAGTGGTTATGATCCTTTGATCGATCATTTGGTCAAGAAAAAAGTAGACGCTAGTCGAATCGTTAGTTTTAAAGAATTGGCACAGGCTTCTCCCGCAAAAATAGAAGACCCGTATTTTTATAAAGTCATCGACGATCTAAAAAATATAACTGCAGTTAGTCGTCCAAAGAAACGAAAGACTTTGACCAGTTATATTAGTTCCCACATGAATGGCTCGAAGCAAAACGAGAAAGATCGTGTTCTAGAAGACCTATTCATTAAGAAGATCGTATTTGAAGAAAATGGAACTATAAAATATAACCTACCTAAATAAAACGCATGAACTAAGTTCATGCGTTTGTTTTATAGGGTAATCTCGAAAATCTTAACTTCGCCTTTTTTGAATTGTACCCAAAGGTTATTGGCGAAATCCATGACGACAGGATCTTGGTTAACCTTTTCTGAAGAGAATATCTGTTTAGCGAGGGCATCTTCTTTTAGGAATCTTTCAGGTAAAGTAGCACAACGAATCTGATGTTGCTTATCGTTGAAACAATCGGTATTGGCGATGATCAAGGTAATCTTGTCTTTGCTTTCATATGCGACACCAGCTGCAGTATCCCAAGGAGCTCCAAATCCAACATAGGATGATTTCTTTAGATCGATGATGTCATTGAGGATGCCTTTGCGAATGGCAGCGGCTTCTTCTAGGACCTCAATCAATTCCCAACGTTTAGGATGTAGATAATGGAAGGCATAGGCATCAAACAAAGCCAACTTCTTAAACAAAGGATCGCTTTCAGGTAAGGCTAAGACATCTTCTGGAGAAGTATCTAAACCAGTATTCATAAGTTGTTTCTCATAGACTTCTTGGCCTGAATTTAAGAAAGGTACGGTGTTTGGGATAAAGAGATTGAAGATACTCAACATCTTACTCAACACCTCTTGACCTTTTCGATTGGCTAAACGAGGGGTGTCGTGGGTTTCACCACAGGCAAATACAGGAGAGGCCAAATCTTTTGAGGAATAAACGAATTCATTGAAACTGCCTTGATCTACGCGAGGTTCCATCATGAAACCATTGCCTATGATCATATTGTAGCCCTTCTCAATGGAGGCTTTCGCATTGACTGGATCTAGTTCTTCAGCGATGAAACAGAAGTTAGAATCAACGTCTCTGGCCTTGGTGATGATCATATTGATGAGCTCAGCAGGTAAGGCATGACCCATATCGATACGAGCCCCATCGATTCCGAAATTAGATTGATAGAAAGGAATAATCCCAGAAAGCATATCCCATAGTTCTTTATTGGGTTTCTTACCTGGATTGAGTGAACTCTTAGCCACATCAAACAAGATGTAAGGTTCAAAAGTTCCTAGTTCTTTTAGGAAAGGTTGAGAATTGAGAGGATGATCTAGATAAAGTCTAAAGAAAGTCACATCGCTCCAAGCGGGTTGAGGATCGTTGATGTGATCAGAGAAAGCAGGCGCAACGGTCAGTTTAAACTGATCTCTTACCGCATCTAAGATCTCGGTTTTTGATGGATCAAAATTCTTGATCAGTTTAGCCCAGGCTTTAGGATCGGCTTCTTTAGGATTCTTTCTGAATTTATGAAGATGTTCTTCGACTTCAGGGGATTTAAAGAGTTCTTTAAAGTATTCTACTTTAGGAGGTAAACAAGCTTTTAGTCCTTCAGCCATTGGAGGTTTATAGCCAGGGAGATCTTCTAAACCGATCCAATAGAACCAATCAGGATGATCTAAGATCATGTCTGAATTAACGGAGTTGGTTCTAGGGATGATGTCGATGATGACCTTCATGTCTAAGAGATGAGCTGCTTCTACAAAGGCCTTGAATTCTTCCTCAACGGTGGTATCTGGATTCATTGGATCTTTTAGTCCTGGATCCAATTGATAGAAGTTAGAGACCCCATAAGGAGATCCTAGTTCACCCTTCTTATCTTTTAAAGAATACTTTGCGATGGGAAGAAGATATAAGACGTCGATCCCTAATCGTTTTAAGGTAGGTAAATAAGCTAA
>CAZXTB010000041.1:0-5471 GCA_964643535.1 uncultured Erysipelotrichaceae bacterium
TTTGATCCAAGCCTTGATTAGAAGAGAAAAATTCGAACTTATCCTTCAAAAAGCCACTGAGCTTGGGGTAGATAGAATTGTGCCCTTGATCTTAGAAAGAAATGTGGTCAAGTGGGAAAATGAACCCGATAAGATGGCTCGTTATAGAAGCATCTTAAAAGAAGCAGCTGAACAATGTCATCGTTTATCAATTCCTGAAATCGTAGAACCAATCCATTTAAGAAACATTCAAGCTTATAAAAGTGAACTCAATTTTGTCGCTTATGAAGTAGAGAATCCTGAACATCAACTTAAGAAACGTTTAAGAAAGTGTGATTCTGTTTCTATTATCATCGGACCAGAAGGTGGAATCAGTCCTAAAGAGATAGAAATACTAAGTCAATATGGTTTTGATCGTGTTAGTTTGGGAAATCGAATCTATCGAGCTGAAACAGCCGCAATGGTGGCGATCAATACGATAGATTGTGTGCTTTACCTATGAAAAGAATAGAAAAAATAGTCAATAAACATGGGCTAAAACTGTTTAAAGTAAAATCAACGAAGTACTTAATTGATTACTATACAAAAACAGCCAAACAGGAACAAAATATTAAACTAAAAATCAAATCAGAACTTGATTTCTTTAATGCTGCAATCTTAATTGAATCCTTTAAAAATAAGCGTTTGTTTGAAGAAACCTATGAAAGAGAAAGAAAAGAACTTAGTGATTTATGGCCTACTTTAAGTTATCAAGAAAAAAATAAACTCATCAATATTAAAGTAAATGAGGTTAAAAAACGCTGTAGGATGTTTACAAGTCAAAAGGGAACTCGGATATGGATAGCTTTTTTTGATGAATTATTAAATACACTCTACGACAAAGAGATGAATATCTTTGATTTGGAACAATATTTCAATCTTTATAAAGATTATAAAAACAGGATGATCTCAATGTCAGAGTATGGTATTACACCTTATAGAGATGAATTCATTGACATTAAAGTCATTCAATCTGATGAAAATAAAGTTATTTTCTATTATGATCCTCTAAAAACACTCTTTCAATTGTCGACGAATAAACCCAATTGGGATCTAAAGAAAATAAGCTTTAAGAAAGATTATGTTCTGAAAAATGAAGATTATGCGAAGTTTGTTGTTTTGATGGATGCTTTGGAGAACCATAAAACGACACTTTTGGTTCAAGAACTGGATGATTCAACTCTGATTTCAGATAAAGTAAGAAGCTCGCTAAATAAGTTGAAGAGGAAGATGGGATGAAAACATTTTCTATTGTAACTTTAGGATGTAAGGTCAATGCATATGAATCAGAATATTATCGTGAGGTTTTAACCCGAAAGAATTATATGGAAGTGGATGGTTTTGAAGACAGTGATTTGATCATTATCAATACATGTACAGTAACCAATCAAGCCAGCTTTAAAAGTAGGCAAAAGATTAATCAAGCAAAGAAACTGAATCCTAGTGCGAAACTGGTGGTCGTTGGTTGCTATGTTCAAAGCAATCATGAAGAGTTAAAAGAGAAATACAACATCGATCTCTTAATTGGAAATAAGAATAAAGATCGATTTGCTGAAATGATTGAAACCATTGAAACAGAGCTACCTTCTGATTTTTCAATGCCGAAAGTATTTGAAAACATCCCCATAACTAACTTCAAAAATAAAACGAGAGCTTTTCTAAAAATACAAGATGGCTGTAATCAGTTTTGTTCATACTGTATTATTCCATATACAAGGGGTAGAGAACGTTCATTACCCCAAGATGATGTGATCACTATGGTAAAACAGCTTGAAAAAGAACACCTTGAGATCGTATTGGCTGGAATACATACAGGTAAGTATGGAACCGATTTAAAAAGCACTTTAAGTGAACTCATTCAACGTATTTTAAATGAAACCAAGATTGAACGTATTCGTTTATCATCAATTGATATCAATGAAGTCGAAGATCAATTGATTGATCTTATGAAAAACAACAGTCGATTAGCTCATCATCTACACATTTCTCTTCAGTCGGGTGATGATGAGGTATTAAAGCTAATGAATCGTCCTTACACAACAGCTTATTTTAAACAACGTATTCAACAGATTCGAAAAGAGATTCCAAATATAAGTATATCCACAGATGTGATTGTAGGGTTCAGCAATGAAACGGAAGAAAGATTTGAGAATACTTTGAAGTTTATCGATGAGATCGGTTTTAGTTTTCTTCATGTGTTTCCTTATTCGATTCGAAAGTTTACCAAAGCAGCCCAATTCGAACAGTTAAATAGTGAAGAAACTAAAAAGAAGAGAGTTCATATTTTGACCGAAAAATCTAAAGCACTCTATGAACAACATCTTAAATCACTGGTAGGCACAAAAGTATCTGTATTGTTGGAAAGTAAGGATGAAAGAGGGGTCTATGGCTTTAGCAGTGCCTATGATTCTGTCAGTATACCTCAAGTGACTGACTTAAGTCATGTTATAATAGATTGTGTTATCGTGGCTTCTGACCATGAAACCTTAACAGCGAAACCACTATGAAACTAAACTTCCTCTTTAAAAACGCTAAACCGATTGAAATTGATGCTTTAATGTCTGATTCTCGTCTACACATCAAGAATTCACTTTTCTTTTGTTTGAAAGGTATGAAACATGATGGTCATTTACACATCAATCAAGCTGTTGAAAATGGAGCTGTAGCGATTGTTCATAGCGATGATTTAACCAGTTATATCCCTTTTGTAGAGTACATTAGAGTGGATGATGCTTATGTCGCTTTAAATAAAGCAGCCACAGTCTTTTATGATTATCCTTGTGATAAGTTGAAAGTGTTTGGAGTTACCGGTACCAATGGTAAAACAACCATCGCAAAAGTAATCAAATCGGTTTACTCAGATTATCAGAATTGTGGCTATATTGGAACCATTGGGTTTGAATACGGTAGTATAGTAGAAAAACCAGACTTCACAACTCCAGAGATAATAAGTCTACATGAAGTATTAAATAAAATGATTAAAGTTAAGATGAAAGCAGTGGCGATCGAAATATCCAGTCAAGGACTTGAACAACATCGAGTGGATGCTTTGAGATTAAAAACGGCGATATTTACCAATCTTACTCATGATCATTTGGATTATCATGGAACGATGGAGAATTATTATCAAGCTAAGAAAAAAATGTTCAATCTTTTAAACAACGATGGATATGCGATTCTGAATGTAGATGATCCCTATGGGCTTAGATTAACTGAAGAATTAACTTGTAAGAAGAAGACCTATGGGATTGTCTTAGATGCGGATTATAAAGCACTTAATGTTGTTTTTAAGGATGATGAAACTAATTTCGATTTGGTTGTACAAGAGAAGACTTACAATGTATCCACCAATCTCTTAGGAATGTTTAACGTTTATAACTTATTGGCCGTTATCGCAAACTGTCATCTCAATGGGATTAGAATCAGTAATATTCTAGAAAGTGTTAAAGATTTACCGCAAGTTGATGGAAGACTTCAACATGTTAAGATGGGTCAAAATTATCGTGTCATCGTTGATTATGCTCATACTCCTGATGGTTTTGAAAAGGTGTTCGAATATGCTGACATCATCACCCCAAAAAACAACAAGATCATCGCTGTTTTTGGAGCTGCAGGTTTGAGAGATACCAAAAAGAGAGCTATATTAGGGGCTGTTGCTGATCGTTTCTGTACCAACATCATTGTCACTGAAGAAGATCCAAGAACGGAAAACTCACTGGAGATCTTAGAACAGATTGCCTCTGGGATAAAAAATACGAGACATTTGATCATTCTTGATCGAATGGATGCTATTCGACAAGCCATTGAACTCGCCAATAAAAATGATACAGTGCTCGTCTTAGGAAAAGGTAATGAAGAATATATATATCGAGCGAATGGAAAAGAAGATTGGATAGGAGATGTTACTGCTTGTGAAGTGATTCTAAAGACGATGAATGATGAAAAGGAGAACCATCATGTATAACACATATATCGACCATACTTTGCTTAAACAAAACGCCACAAAAGACCAAATTTTAAAGTTATGTGAAGAAGCCATAACCTATCAATTCGCTTCCGTTTGTGTTAATCCAACCTGGGTTAAGACTTGTAAAGAAGCTTTAAAAGGATCTAAAGTTAAAGTATGCACCGTTATTGGTTTTCCTCTAGGGGCTACAACCACAGAAACCAAGGCTTTTGAAGCTCATTTGGCTTTATTTGAAGGGGCAGAAGAATTTGATATGGTAATCAATGTTGGCGCATTAAAAGACGGTAATGAGGAACTTGTAGAAGAAGACATCGCTGCTGTCGTTAACGCTACTGGGGGTTTAACCGTTAAGGTAATCATCGAAACTTGTCTATTAAGCGATGAAGAAAAAGTAAGAGCTTGTCAATTGGCTGTTAAAGCGAAAGCTCACTTCGTTAAAACTTCGACTGGATTTTCAACCGCAGGAGCTACCATCGCGGATGTTAAACTCATGAAAGAGACCGTAAAAGGTCATGCTTTGGTGAAAGCAGCTGGTGGTGTTCGTACATTAGATGATGTCAAAGCAATGATCGAAGCGGGTGCTGATCGTATAGGAACCTCTGGTGGTGTCGCTTTAATGACACAAACTGAGATGAAAACATCTTATTAACCTTGATTTAATCAAATAACTTGGTTATAATTGTAAACGTGCCGAGAGGAGGGATGTAAATGCCACGTATAGTCTTAAAAGATAATGAGAATCTTGATGATGCTCTGCGCCGCTTTAAAAGAAGTGTCTCTCGTAACGGTACATTAGCTGAAACCCGTAAAAGAGAATATTATGTTAAACCGGGCGTCAAACGTAAACTCAAATCTGAAGCAGCCAGAAAAGCAAGCCGCAAAAAATAAGAAGCCATTGGCTTCTTTTTTATTTATAATAGAAGTAACAGAACCGAGGAACTCCTTTGATCCATAAAAACAGTTATCCCATTGAAGTGTGCAATTTTGAAGAATTTCAAACCTTATGTGGTCAGCAGGATGAGAATCTAAAACTACTTAAACAAGTCTTTAGTGTCGAGTTTGTATTAAGAGACAATTCTGTTATCTTAGATACCCTTGATGAAGAACTTTGTTTAAACATACAAAAAACTCTTAATGGTTTGATTCGTTGGATCAAGATGGGAAAGACTCCAGATGAGCGAGATATTATTTATCTTTCCCATTGTGTTTTAAACAACACAGAAGAATCGTTTTTTAAACTCAACAGTCGAATCATAGGAAGAACAGCCTTTAATAAACCCATAACCATTAAAACCTTAGGTCAACAAAAACTGATGGAAGCAATGGCTGATTATGATATGGTCTTTGTTTCTGGTCCTGCTGTTGAGCCTGGTCTGGACGCCGCTGGCCCAGGCATCCCCGGCGACCACGCTGCCCAGCCCCGATCCGGTGACTGCTGCCCGCCAGATCCTGAATGCCAATCCAGGGTTTGCACAACGCTTGGATG
>CAZXTB010000041.1:5481-9301 GCA_964643535.1 uncultured Erysipelotrichaceae bacterium
TGGTCTTTGTTTCTGGTCCTGCTGGAACAGGTAAGACGTATCTATCCGTTGTATATGCGGTAGATTTACTTAAAAAAGGCGATGTTAAACGTATCGTTTTAACAAGACCTGTCGTTGAGGCAGGGGAATCCTTAGGTTTCTTACCAGGAGATCTAAAAGAAAAAGTAGATCCTTATCTTAGACCTCTCTATGATGGACTAAACGATCTTTTGGGCAATGAACAAGTTCAAAAGTACATAGAGAAGGGCATCATTGAAATTGCTCCCTTAGCGTATATGCGAGGTCGAACTTTAGAAGATGCCTTTGTGATATTAGATGAAGCTCAGAATACAACCAAGAGCCAAATGTTGATGGTATTGACTCGTATGGGATTTAGAACAAAGATCATCATCAATGGGGATACGACTCAAGTTGATCTTAAACAAGATTCTGGCTTTATTCAGGCCTTAAGATTACTTAAAGGTAAAAAAGATATTGGTTTTGTTGAATTGACTTCAGTGGATATCGTAAGAAATCCACTGGTTCAGATTGTCATTGAAGCCTATACCAATAAAACAGTGTAAAGACCTCTTTTGTTTATCACCTATAAAAAGCTTATAGCTCGATTATGGTATAATTGAAACGTGAAAACTACCTTAATCAATCAAACTGAAAATAAGGATTTTGTATCCTTAAGACCTAAAATAACAAAAATCAATTCAAAAATTACCCAAAGCCTGAATTTACCGCTTCGTTTTACCTATTCTCTCGTTTTAGTAGATAGTGGTGCCATTCAAATCATCAATCGAGATTATCGTAAGATCGATAAACCAACCGATGTGATTAGTTTTGCCTATAATGATGGGATTGAAGCTTATAAGGACTTCTCAGATGAAGTCGGAGATATTTTTGTTAATCTTGATTATGTGAATAAACAAGCCTCCGATTATGGACATAGTCCAGAGCGTGAATACTTGTTCTTGATTACGCATGGTATCTTACATTTATTAGGTTATGATCATCAAAATCCCAATGATGAAAAAATAATGTTTGATTTACAAAAGGAGATCCTCAATGACATCGCCCCAAGATAGCGTTTTAGTTCGTATATATAAAAAGTTTAGATACGCTTTTGTAGGGTTAGTTGATGGGATACTCCATGATTTTAGTATCCAGTTACAGTTTGTTTTTGCGACCTTTGCTTTAGCTGTGGCATTGATATTCAAGTTTACCTACATTGAAATCAGTATTTTGATGGTATGTATTGGGATGGTCTTATGCTTTGAATACCTTAACAGTGCAGTAGAAGCCATGATCGATCATCTTGAACCGAAGTTTTCTCCACAAGCAAAACTCGCAAAGGATCTTGGAGCAGCTTCTGTTGGGATTAGTGCTTTAGTGGCTTTGATCATTGGCGTACTATTTCTATTGAATCACATCTAGGAGGATGACATGAATCACGATGAATTACTAAAATTGGCTTTTGTAGCCATGGATAATGCTTATGCCCCATATTCTCATTATCATGTAGGAGCAGCAGTTTTAACCAAAGATGGGAAAACATTTATTGGAGCCAACATCGAGAATGCTTCGTATGGAGCAACCAATTGTGGTGAAAGAAGTGCCATCTTTTCTGCGTATTCTCATGGCTATCGTAAAGAGGACATCACCGCCATCGCCATTGTCACCAATGGACATAGAGTAGGAGCACCTTGCGGAATCTGTCGTCAAGTCTTATCTGAATTGATCGATGAGCATTGTCCAATCCTATTGTCTAATGGGAAAGAAACCCTCACCAAGACCGTCGCTGAGTTGTTACCGATGCGTTTTACTCAAGAGGATCTTTAATGAAAGTAGGTTTTGTTGCGCTCATAGGGCGGCCTAATGCAGGCAAGAGTACTTTACTCAATCAAATCATGAAGGATAAGATCTCAATCGTATCCGATAAAGCACAAACAACACGAAACAGCATCAAAGCGATTCTATCAACACCAGAATCTCAGATCATCTTCATTGATACACCTGGGATTCATAAACCTCTTCATGAATTGGGTAAACAACTCAATAAGACCGCTGTGTCTGCGATGGATGGGGTAGATCTTGTCTATTTTCTTTTGGATGCGACAAAACCTTTTGGAGCAGGTGATCAGTTTGTCTTGGATCTTGTAAAGAAGGAACATATCCCTATTTTCTTGATTTTTAATAAAATTGATCTTCTTACACGTGAACAAATGATCGTTAAACTGACGGAACTCAATGAAACACAGTTGTTTAGTGAGATTATCCCAGTAAGCGCCATCAACAACGATAATGTGGAAACCTTACTCAAAGTCACCAACTCCTATCTACCAGAAGGAGAACCCCTCTATCCTACCGACATGATCACGGAATATCCTGAACAATTTTTTATTACCGAGATCATTCGTGAACAGATTCTGATTTCAACCTCTGAAGAAATACCTCATTCTGTAGCGATTTTGATCGACAGTTTTAAAGAAGATAAACAGTCGATTCTTATTCAAGCCAGTATCTTGGTTGAGCGAGATTCTCAAAAATCAATCATCATCGGTAAACAAGGTCAAAAGATCAAAGCCATCGGTAGTGGAGCACGAGCGATTCTAGAGAAACGATTGGGAAAACCAATTTATTTAGATTTGATCGTTAAAGAAGAGAAAAATTGGCGCAATTCAACCCAAAAACTAAACGCCATCAATAAACAGAACACAGGTTCTAACTACGATGAATGATTCGCTTAATGCGTTAATACTGAGTCAAAGCGATTATAAAGAAAATGATGCCTTGGTTAAAACTTTTAGTTTAGAGAAAGGTATTGTTACTTTTATCGCAAAAGGATTACTAAAGAGCGAAAGTAAAAATGCCTCCGCTTGTATGCCTTTTTCGGAAAGTAATCTTACTTATGATGATAAAGAGGGCAGTGGACTACAGATTCTACACAGTGCTTCGTTGATCAGCTCTCACAGAGTCCTTCGTGAGGATCTTAATAAACAAACCATCATGACCATTATTTGCGAATTGACTGAACAATTACTGAAAGACAATTATGATCCTAGTTTGGTTCAAGAGATCTATAAAGTGGTTAAACAATGTCTATCTACGCTTGAACAAACAGATAAATATTCCAATACCATCACTTACTTTTTAGTTTCTGCCCTAAATTGGTTAGGAGTAGAACCTCAAGTCGACGAATGTACTTTATGTGGAGACAATCAAATCAACAGTTTATCTCTAGATGAAGGTGGATTTATCTGTGTGAATTGTCAAAAAGAAATACAAAGTCCAGTTTATTCAACAGAATTTCTATACGCATTTAGGGTAGTCAATAAAGTGACACCGGAAAATTTTGATCGCTATTTAAACTATAAAGCCCCTGATAAAATCTTAGTAGATACCTTATATGAATTCATGAAATATCATACAAACATTTCATTAAAATCTTGGGTATTTATAGAGAAATGGTCTATAATAAACTAGATATAAAGGAGAAACCTATGTCTGTAACTTTTGAAACGATTGTCAATCACGCTAAAATCTCTGGATTTGTCTATCCAGGCTCTGATATTTATGGTGGTTTATCGAATACTTGGGATTTTGGACCATTGGGTATTGAATTAAAAGACAACATTAAAAAAGCTTGGTGGTTAAAATTCATTCAAGCCAATAAATACAATGTGGGCATCCAATCGGCCATCCTGATGAATCCTAAAGTATGGGAAGCTTCAGGTCATTTAAAGACCTTTAGTGATCCATTGATGGATTGTAAGCAATGTAAGACACGCCATAGAGCGGATAAGTTGATCGATGCTTTTGCTTTAGGTAAAGT
>CAZXTB010000042.1:0-9215 GCA_964643535.1 uncultured Erysipelotrichaceae bacterium
ATCAATACCCTATCGGTCAATTGAATCCTCAAGCCTATACCAACATCGCCATCTTCTCAGCTGTTGCTTCGTTGATTGCGATCTTAGTGGTTTACTTTAAGACCCGAAAATACATTGGGCCTTTAAGTCATCACCATGGACTCTTAGGAGAAGCTTCATCGATTAAGTTGATTATGAAGACCTTTATGGATACCTATAAGAACAGAGCCTTTGTGTTTGTCGCAACGGCCTATATGTTTAGTAACATCGCTACAGCCATCGTCAACAACATAGGGATCCATGTCTTTACTTATGCCTTTGCGTTTGATTCAACGATGATTGCCATCGTTATAGGTGTTCAATTTCTATTTGCGATCCTTTCTCAGCCTTTATGGGTCTTTCTAGTCGATAAAACAGATAAGAAGAGTGCATTACTATTGGGGCTCTTTATTACCTTCATAGCGGCCATGATTTTCCTTCTTATCTCACTCTTTCATAACTCCTTTCAACAAAACTTCTGGATTTTTATGCCTTATGCGATCATCGCTGGGATTGGGACAGGGGCTATGTTTAGTATTCCATCCTCTATGGTTGGAGATACGATCGATGTGGAAGAACTTAAAACAGGTATACGTAATGAAGGTGTCTATTTTGGGAGTATGACCTTGTTTTATAAGAGCTCTCAAGCCATCGTGGTTTTCTTATTAGGGATCTTATTAGATCTGATTGGGTTTAACTCCCATTTAACCGTACAGGCTCCGTTTACCCAATTGGCTTTAGGACTCATATTAAGCTTAGGATGTGGATTTGCGGTCATCTTAAGTAGTTGGAGTATTTATAAATACCCTCTCAGTAAGAAGCGTGTCCTTGAGATACGTGAACAATTAAGTTCACCTAGATCACCTACTCTTTAAGGTTTATCGAATTATGTTAACTTTAGTAATGACATTTCATTTTAGTTTAGGTATAATTAGTAAGCATTTGGAGGATTGGCCGAGCGGTTTAAGGCACCATCTTGGAAAGGTGGCGAAGTGCAAGCTTCCGTGAGTTCGAATCTCATGTCCTCCGCCATAGTGAACAAACCCGCTTAAACAGCGGGTTTTTTGTTGTTCACTGACCATACATTGACCATACAAAATATGGTTTTACAATAATTATTCATATTGTATCGATTTTTAAGTACATTCAAATACCACTTCTTAAAGAGAGCATCCACTATGTCATGTAGAACTCAAATATTGTTACTCTACGAATTTTGACTTATTCCAAACAAGAGTTGATGTTTCTTCTTCCGTTAGGACGTTTTCGAAATAGTTGCATCTTTTCTCAATAAACGCCAGAATCAATTGTATTTTGTTAATTATGTTCTCAAAACACCCCAATATTCGTAAGACCAAGAAAAAACATATCGTATGGACTTACCGTGCTCATTATCTCGTTAAGTAAGTACAAGACATTTTAAACTTTTTATATACATAAAATCCACTTTGGTGGATTTTCTTTTGATCATTAAATCATTGTCTTGGGCTTACCTAATCACATTGTTAGATTACTAAATACATTTGAACATCCTCATTTCCTTGGGCTAAAGTCTTTAATGCAAATATTCTTGTGTGCTATAGTGTGTTTATAGGATTAATTAATAAATAATGCATATATCGCTCAAAGAAAGGAGCAAGACATGCTTAAACTGAATAAGAAATCTGATGCATACCCTTGGATTACCATGGGAATAGGAACAGGTCTTTTTCTGATCACTGGTTTGGTCACATTCTTAATACTGAGATCTTTTGAAATAACCTCACCTTTTGGAAGTGCTCTGTTGTTTTATCTGATTTCGATATTGATCAGTCTTATCATTTTCGATGGACTTATATTAGAAAAAGTTCAGTGGATCAAAATGATCCTTATCAGTGTGCTCATCGCAGGTTCGTTGGCGCTTGTTACTTCAATAGGTTTTCCAGTCATGATGATTCTTTACACCATGGGAGGAAACTTTCTTACAATACTTCTAGCTCCTGTTTTGCTTTATATATTCTGTTTGATTCCTGGACTAGTTTTCTTCGCAATCCTTTACGGTAAAATCGAATTAAAGAAATATCTAGGATCTTACATCAAGGCATCCTTACCCGTCTTTATACTCTTCGCATTGATTTTGATGGGATACAGTAGTTTGTCTTTGATGAGCGTATTTGCGGGAATTGGATCAGGTCTTGGCTTTAGTGTAGGATATAAAATCAAACAAGACACCCTTGGATATTAAGTTGCTTGTATTATAAAACCAATTTAATTTCATGTATTCTAATCAAAAAAGTCCTTATTTAAAGGACTTTTTTAATGCTTATGGTTTTATTTCTAATCTAGGTGTAAAATGATTTCGAGGTGGATTCTATGAGAAAAATAATGATACTGATGATGGTTATGATGTTGGGGGGCTGTACTGTGGTTAAACCTTCACCAAGGCCTTCTTTTACTTTGGAGACTTATCCTAAAATCTATGGATCAACTGTTTCTATTCCTTTAGAAGAATTGTTGATGGCGACCTTAACCGATCAGACCATAGAAACCATTCGACCTTATGTGCCTGTTTCTAAGACCCATGAAGCTTATCTGCTTTTAATAAACAAAACTGCTGATTTGATCTTTGTGACCAGTCCTTCCGCTGAAGAACTCCAAGCAGCAGCCACAGTTCATGTGGAACTCGAGATAACCCCAATTACATCTGAAGCTTTTGTATTTATCGTCAATAAAGATAATCCGATTGATTCCTTAAGCTTAGAACAAATACAGAAAATATATTCTGGAGAGATCACCAACTGGAAAGATTTAGGGGGTGAGGATCTTGCGATCAGAGCCATGCAAAGACCCATCAATTCAGGTAGCCAAACAGGTTTTCTAGACTTGGTTATGAAAGACCTAACAGTCATGACTCCTCCAGTAGAGTGGGTCTCTGCTGATATGGGTGAGCTAGTAGATATGGTAGCAGCTTATGACAATAAACCTGATGCGATTGGTTATTCCTATTATTACTATGTGACGGATATGAAAGAAAATCCCAACATCAAACTCTTAAAGGTAAACGGAATACTTCCCGATCCTATTACGATCGCTAATTCTACCTATCCTATTCACACCAACTATTACGCTGTTTTACGAAAAGATGAACTTGAGAAGAGTGATGCCAGAATGATCCTTAAGTATCTTTTAAGTACTGAAGGTCAAGATCTGATCGAAGCAGCAGGATATGTGAGACTGAAATGAAAAAACCTCTCGTACTCATATTAACAACGGTTTTGTTTTTAAGTGGATGCACAACTTATGTTGATCCCGACTATGAACCTTTCCCTACTTTCCCAACACAGGAATCCATCCCCTTTTTAGATCCTCACGGAACAGTATCTGTTGCAGACACTCAGCCCTATTGGATTCACAATAATGTGGATGCTCCGTACCAAGATGCATTAACCGAAACAACCGCTGATGGGGTCAAGATCACTTACGAACCAACAACCATCACAGGTTTATCCAATAAAACCATCCAAGACAAGATCAACACACTCATCGAAGCAAAGATCAATGAGTTAAAGAAATACTCTAAGTTTGAAAATCTTCCCGTTTATTCTGGCTTTTATGCGGCTTATCCTGAAGGCAAAAGACAAGTTAGAGGAGTTTCGATCTGGAACTACATCACTTACAATAGCAACAATGTCCTTTCACTGTATTTTGATGTCTCTCTCGAAATCAAAAACAACTATAGTACAACTTACCAATACGACTTTACAATCAAAGATAGCCTAAACATCGATTTGAATACTGGTGAAGAGCTTACTTTAAGCGATCTTTTTATCAATGGGAGCGATTATCAAGGCGCACTGAATTCGATGATTCTTTTCAAATCTAATAACCAAACCGATCCAGTTCCTGAAGAAATGACCTGGTATGTGGATACCTATCAGTATGTGGGAGGTTTTAAAGGCATTAGAGGTGACGTAAAGTTTGTCCTTTATGGAGACCAAATCATTCTTTTGTTCAACGAAAAATATCCAGAATTCAAAAACGATTTTTCAACCACTTTAATCACACTCAACATGTCAGACTTGAAAGACATCATGGCCATTAATCAACGTTTTACTCAAAATGGAACAGACCTCTATACCCTAACTAAAATAAGTAAGGCAAGGAATTATCTTTATCCTTCCCATTTGGATATCGTAAGAGAAACCATCAATAAAGTAAAAGTCTTCGCCGAGATCACAACTAATGATAATCTTTCTGATTATTATAAGACCTTACGTGATCAATTTCTAGCGGATGATCGAACAATCATTGCCAACATAGATGACCCCAAAATCACATCGATGTATTACAGTTTCACTGCCTATCCAAATGGTCCCTATATGAATGTACAAAGTCTCATGATTAATTATGAGGTCTATAGGTTTATGTATGCAACTTACAAACCCGATGGGACGAAGATCACTTTCAGTGATGTCTTCGCCGATGGTTTTGATTATCAAGCATACTATAAAAATTTAATCAAAGAACAGTATGAACTAGACAAAGAAATGTATGAAACCCCATTGGATATTGATGCGACCTATGAGAAATTAGCAGCTACACTTATGCTTGGTGGTCATAGTGGTAATTGTTATGTCACTTTGAGCAATATGTTCATTCAGAGTTTTGGTTGGAATCCAGGAGAGTTTACATTCTATGTGAAAATAACTGATGATGCTTCAATGTTTAAGATCCAACCTTGGCAAACAGAACCTTATTAAGCCCTCCAGGGGCTTTTTTAATGCTCTTACAAGGTTAATGGTAAACTAGCCAATGTTGTCTGACTTCAAGATTCAATAATCCATTATTTAGTCATATTCGATTAATCGCAACTATAGTTGCGTAAATGAAAACTAAGCTATGTAGTAATGGGTTACTCATTACTTTATAATAAGCATCAAGGAGTATAACTTAAATGACAACAGGAGAAACAATTCAGAATAAGCGCAAACAACTTGGTTGGTCACAGGATCAATTGGCCGAGAAGCTTGATATATCACGTCAATCTATCTCTAAGTGGGAACAAGACTTGGCATTACCAGATTTGGAGAATGGATCAAAGCTTTGTGAAGCACTTGGGATTACTGTGGAAGAGCTCTTACATCCAACTCATATCAAATCAGAAAAACAAGTAAACTCAGAGAATTCTTTCCAATCAGCTGAGAAATTTATTAAAAAAAGATGGCATTTTTCTGGTCTATATTTTGCTTTTGTCGGAGTAAGCTTTTCTGTGGCTGGATCAATCTTCAAATTGATTTCAGAAGCCATGAGTAAACAGTTCCAAAATAACGCAGACGGAATGTTTGGTGGGATTCCAGGATTATTTCCAACCTTGGATACCACGAGCTTCTTGACCTCTTTTCTGAATCTCTTTATTGGAGCTGGGGTAATCATCATGCTGATTGGATTAGGGATATTTGCCTACGGACAATTCCAAAAACAAAAAGCTCATTAAGACTAATTAATGATTAACCTTTTATCAGGTTTTGTGATTAATGATTAGTACACTTAAAGATAAAATAGGTATTATATTTGATATACTATATTCTAGGTTCACATGAAAAAAAAGATCACCCTTTCCATACTTCTATTAAGTATTATCAGTCTAGTTGTCTTTTTTGCACTGCCAAAAAAGGCACCTGTAATAAACCCTCCCATCGATGATATCGATAAAGAATATGACCTTAATCCTGTAGTCCCTTTTATCATAGTGATCGATGCGGGTCATGGGCCTTTTGAAAGTCTAGATAAAGAACCCAACGCACCCGGTTCAACCAATATGAAATACAAATCCGTCGTAGGAGCTACTGGAACCATTACTCGCGTCTTAGAAAGAGATATCAACTTGACTGTAGCTTTTCAACTTCAAGCCCTATTGGCGAAAGCTGGCTATACGGTTGTTATGACGAGAATTGATAATTCTGTCAACTTAAGCAACATCCAAAGAGCCACGATTGCCAATGATCATCACGCTGATCTTATGATTAGAATCCACAATGACTCTTCATCCAATCATGAAAATCATGGGGCTTCTGTTTTAGTTCCTGCCAATGTTGGATACGCGGGTCCTATTGTAGACATCAGTGCCCAATATGGAAAGATCATTCTAGATACCTTGGTTTCAGAAGTAGGAATGGCCAGTCGTGGGGTAAAAACAAGATCTGATCAAACTGGATTCAATTGGTCTAAAGTACCTGTCATCACCGTTGAGATGGGCTTTCTATCTAACCCTGATGAGGAACAAAACCTAGTCAACGCCACCTATCAGACTAAGCTCTCCACTGCCTTATTTAAAGGGATTGAGACCTGTTTTGATGAGTATAAATGGTATCCTCTTATCTATTAATTCAATCAACTGTGAAACTTTCACAGTTTTTTATTTGATTAACATTTAGAATCATTAAGAGATGGTCAAGGAGAAAGAATGGAAACACTAAACGAAGCACAACTCAATCAAACTTTGATCATCATAAACTCTAATATTGCGAACTGTCGTAAATTTCAAGTTAAGTTTATGGAAGGCAGTTCTCAATCTACCCTACTAAAAAATAGAGTCAAAGCATTATCCATTGCACAATATCTACTTAAACAAAAGCTAGGTCTTTCTCAAGATCCACTTTCTTATACTCAAAGTGAAATCAAAGAAGCTCTGGTTCCACTCACTTCGATTCTTCATAAATGCGAAAAAGCAAGCCTTAAATCAAAAGAAGGCAGTTCTAATCAACTTAAATTATCTCTATTAATCTCAGCGATGAATCTTTGTATAGAATTGATACATGAAGAACTTTAAGTTCTTAGTTGGCTACTTTTTGGTGAAACTGAGGAGAATCCATCGTTAATGGTAAGTACACCGCATTGATGGATTTTAAGTATTCAATGATGTGAGGCAAAGCAAGGGCTGAATTCTTATGATAAGGCCCATCATGCATCAAGACACAATTGGCTCGACCTACTTTGATCCCGTTGATCACATTGTTGAAGATACTGGACTCTGTTTGCCCATAAGCGGTATCTCCTGATGAAACATTCCAATCAAAATAATGGTAACCCTTCTCTAATACACTTTGAGTCAAGAGGGTCATGATACCTGGATTAAATCTACTGACTGTATTAGAAGATCCTCCTGGAAAACGCATGATTGTAGATCTGATTCCTGTCAGATTATAAATATAATCTGAAATCGCATTGAGATCATTATAATAAGCTGTTTCTGAGGCATAGATCGAACTGTATTTATGAGACCATGAATGTAAGCCAATCGTATGACCTTCAGCCGCTTCTCTTAAAATGACAGGTCCAGAATAGGATCGATGATAGAGAATAAAGAAGGTTGCTTTAATATCGTATTTTTTTAGGGTATCTAAAACACTGATGGTATCTGAGGAGGTCCATCATCAAAGGTAAAATAGACCGTAGTTCGAGGTAGATCTTCAACTTTAACGACTCGTGTGATCGAGTTTGTATTTCCACTGGCGTCTTTTACACTGTAGGTAACACTGTATTGACCTAGTTTATCAGGATCGATGGTTTTGCTTACCTGAAGTGATTTTCTAACATCCCCACAGTTATCTGAAACATGGACCCCGAATTCATAATAGGTGCCTCCTTTAGCCATCGTGACTGATGCAGGACCTTTTAAACTGATCGATGGTCTTTGGGTATCTTTGATGGTAAAAGAGCGACTCATCTCGCTTAAATTACCTGAGGCATCGCTTACACTGTATTTTATCCCTGAGGAAGTCTTTGTGATGATGACCTTATCTGTAAGTTCCCCATTCACATTATCCACCGCCGTATATCCTTCTTCTTTAAAACTATTTTCATTACACAGTATTTTCGATAAAGATCCCATCAAAGATAACACAGGCGCAATTGTATCTACGACAGTCACGGTTCTAATCAAAGTCTTCGTTTTAGATCCTGTCTTAGCACTATACGTGATGGTATAGGTTCCTGGTACTTTCTCATCTAAAGTGCTTTGTACGCTTACTTCAGTATCACCTTCTATGAAATAACCTGGCTCTTCATAATTCGAATTGGCTTCGATCGTAAGTGAAGCTTCTCCTAAAAGCTTGAACTCCTTTTCACTACACCCAGTAGTAAATAAAGTCAGTGAGATTAGAAGAATGATTTTAATAAGCTTGTGTATGGTTTTCATTTGTTTCCCCACTTCATTATGGAACCGATCTAATTCATTGTCTACACACTATGAGTGTGATATTTAAATTTTTTAGTCATCGAGCTTTCATTCTTCGACAATCTCACTTAATTTAAACGATATTGCCCCATAATATCTTTCTACACTATCTTCGTTATGAAAACACAACTCACCTTAGCTCATCTTACCTCTTCTCTGGTTGTATTGATCTCATCTGGGATCTTGATCACAGGATCTCTTCCTAACTTTAAGATCACAAGCACTCATTATGAAGTAGAATCGACGAAGATTCCTATTGCCTTTGATGGCTATAAGATCGTTCAAGTCTCAGATCTTCATAATGCCTCTTTTGGGAAAGACCAAAGTAAACTGATCTCATTAATCAAAGCAGAAGAACCTGATCTCATTGTCTTAACAGGAGACATGGTTGGCTCATGGATCCCTGATTATCAAAACGCACTCATCTTAATCAAAGAAGCCAGTAAGATTGCTCCTGTCCTTGTGGTCGATGGGAATCATGATGCTCAACTTAAGACCTATCCCATTCAAAAACAAGCCATGATCGATGAAGGAGCCCTTGTTTTAGAAGATGAAGTCTACCCCATCACCCTTCAAGGATCTTCACTTCAAATCATAGGGTTAAAAGAACGCTTCAAGGTTCTTGATCGATCTACCCCAATCAAAGACCTTGTAGATCCAGAAACTTTTAGTCTCTTATTGGCTCATCATCCTGAAAATTTCCTAGATTATGTATCTGCGAAAGTAGACTTGGTTTTAGTAGGACACGCTCATGGGGGTCAATTTCGCTTCTTTGATCAAGGCATCTACTCCCCTGATCAAGGACTCTTTCCAAAATACACCAATGCTCTTTTTACTCAAGATTCTACAATGATGATCGTTAGTCGAGGATTAGGTGAAAGCGTTCTTCCTTTACGATTGTATAATGGACCTGAGTTGGTCATCATTACCTTAAGAGCTAAAAAAAATCCTTAGACAAGGATTTTTTAAATGAACTTAACCG
>CAZXTB010000043.1:0-385 GCA_964643535.1 uncultured Erysipelotrichaceae bacterium
AGAAACTCTCTGAATTGGGATGTTTACTCGCAAAAGAATCCATTGTGCATCCTTATCCTCATGATTGGCGTACAAAGAAACCTGTCATCTATAGAGCGACCACTCAATGGTTTGCCTCAATCGAGAAGATCAGAAGTGCCTTATTGAGCGAAATCGATCAGGTCAATTGGGTCAATGACTGGGGTAAATTACGCATGAACAACATGATCAAAGATCGTGGTGATTGGTGTATCTCTCGTCAACGTGTTTGGGGTCTTCCTATTCCTATTTTCTATGCGGAAGATGATTCGGTCATCATGGATCAAAAAGTATTTGATCATGTCTCAGATCTGTTTAGAGCACATGGATCCAGTGTATAGTTTGAGAAAGACGCTAAGGATCTGTT
>CAZXTB010000043.1:395-9150 GCA_964643535.1 uncultured Erysipelotrichaceae bacterium
GTGGTTTTACGCATCCTGGGTCTCCTAACAATTTGTTTAGAAAAGAAACCGACATCATGGATGTATGGTTTGATTCAGGGTCTTCTCATACTGGAGTCATCAAACAACGTGGAGGACAACTCCCTGTCGATCTTTATTTAGAAGGATCTGATCAGTATCGTGGATGGTTTAATAGTTCACTCATCATTTCGACCGCTGTGTATGGCCATGCGCCCTATAAGAGTGTGGTTTCTCATGGATTCGTATTGGATGGGAAAGGCGAGAAGATGTCTAAGTCTTTAGGCAATACTGTTGAACCCAATAAAGTCGTCGCTCAATCAGGAGCTGACATTTTAAGATTGTGGACCGCCAGTATCGATTATCAATCCGATGTCCGTATCTCAGATGATCTTTTAAAACAAGTCACTGAGAATTATCGTAAGATCAGAAATACCTTTAGATTCATGTTGGCTAACCTTAAGGACTTCTCTCAAAAAGATGTCTTACCTTTAAATGAACTTCCTGAAGTAGATGCCTATGTCTTATCTAAAGTGTATGAAGTGGCTGTTGAGGCCATCAAATCCTATGAAAAGTATGACTATAAGTCAGTCATCACCAGCGTAAGTAACCTTATGACCAATGAATTGTCTGCTTATTATCTGGATTTTACGAAAGATATTTTGTATTGTGATGGGAAAAACTCAAAATCAAGATTGGCTGTACAAAGCGTCTTGTTTGAGAGCGTTCATGTGTTGACTCGTTTATTGGCACCTGTTTTAGCGCATACCTGTGAAGAAGTTTGGGATCATTTTAAAGCGGATACTGCTTCTGTTCATCTTCAAGACTTCACGTTCAAATCGTTTAGAATGGATAAACAAGACACCTGGGTCGAATTACTTCAATTTAGATCTGAAGTCTTTAAACAACTTGAACTTTCTAGAGCGGATAAAGTCATCGGGAAATCACTGGAAGCTAAGGTTGAGATCACCGTTAATGAAGCTTTGAAAACGAAACTGAATCACAGTGTTCCTAATCTCGCTCAATGGCTGATCGTATCTGAAGTCGATCTCAAAGTTGCAGATCAAACATCCATCGTGGTTTCACCAGCATCTGGAATGAGCTGTCCAAGATGTTGGAATGTTACCCATGATCATGCTGAAGATGGATTATGCCGCCGTTGTCAAACGGTCGTCAAGGCTCTATAAAAGAAGACACTTATGACCATCGATTCACTCACCAACACTTCAGTTAAATATTGGGTTTCCTTAAATCAATCTAAGAATCGTCAAGAATCTGGGCAGTTTTTAGTCGAAGGAGATCATCTGGTTGAAGAAGCCGTTTCAGAAAATGCGGTAGACCTCATCCTTTTAAGTGAGGGAAGAGAAAATCCCTATCCAGAGATTAAATCGGTGGTCTTAAGTAATAAAGTATTTTCAAAGGTATCTCGTTTAGAATCAATAGGATCGATTATGGCACTCTGTCATTTGACTAAGAAAGAGTCTATAAGTCCTCAACGCATACTTCTATGCGATCGTATTCAAGATCCAGGTAATTTAGGAACCATCATAAGGACCTCAACTGCCTTTGGTTTCGATAAGATCATTTGTTCATTAGATTGTGTCGATTTTACCAACGATAAAGTCATTCGTTCAACACAAGGGGCTTTGTTTCATGTCGAATTGGTTCAAGCAGAGCTTACTTCAACGATTCAAACCTTAAAAAAATCTGGGTTTACTGTCTATGGGACCACTTTAGAAGACGCCATTTCTTTATCGAATGTTAAGGCAAAGTATCCATTGGCCCTTGTCTTAGGCAATGAAGGGGCAGGTGTTTCAAAAGAAGTTTTAGCTCTTTGTGATCAAAACATTAAAATCGAAAGTTCTTCTTTTGAATCGCTTAATGTAGCCATCGCGGCTGGGATCTTGTGTCATCATTTTCGTAAATGATTGAACTTTAGTTTGGATTTGGTATAATGGTTTAGAAATCGCAATGGGAATTAGTATCGATACCTTTAGAGAGAGACACAAACGCTGAAAGTGTCTTATCATCGAGAATTCAACCCATCAGAGGAGCTAATCACTCACGGATCCGCCGTTATCGGATTAAGCTGTGTCGAAAGACAAAGCAGGATGGTACCGCGATCATTTCGTTCCTGTAGGGACGATTTTTTTATTTTCCGGAGGAAAACATGGAAAACTTACTCAAAGAAGCCTTAGACGCATTACAGAAAGCAGCTGATAAAACTGAACTTCAAGACATCTACAACACTTATCTTTCTAAGAAGGGCAAAGTAGCTGGATTAATGGCTCAGATGAAGGATCTCATCGCTGAGGAGAAACCTAAGTTTGGAGCCAAAGTCAATGTGTTGAAACAAACTCTAGAGCAAGCTTACACCTTAGCTCAAGAACGTATCCATCAACAAGATATCCTTAACAATCTAGAGAAAGATAAGATCGATCTTACCTTACCTTCAACCAAACTTAAAGTAGGAACCCTTCATCCTTTAACTTTGGTTCAAAAAGAAATCGAAGAACATTTTATCGCCATGGGCTATTTGGTTAAAGAAGGCCCTGAAGTTGAACGAGATTACTATAATTTTGAAAGAGCGAATATTCCTCAAGATCATCCTGCCCGAGACATGCAGGATACTTTCTACATCAATATGGATTGGTTATTAAGAACCCATACGACAGCCATACAAACGCGTACTCTTGAAGAATACAATGGGATGACCCCAGTCAAGGTCATATGTCCAGGTAAGGTCTATCGTAAAGATGACGATGATGCGACCCATTCTCATCAATTCGTTCAAATAGAAGGTTTAGTGGTTGGTGAAAAGATATCCTTAGCGGATCTTAAAGGCACCTTAGAACTCTTAGCGAAACGTATGTTTGGGGAAAGTAGGATCATTCGTTTTAGACCTTCCTATTTCCAGTTTACTGAACCTTCCGTTGAAGTTGATGTGTCTTGTCATATCTGTAATGGGAAAGGTTGTTCAACCTGTCATCAAACAGGGTGGATTGAGATCTTAGGGGCAGGGATGGTTCATCCCAATGTGCTTAGGATGGCGGGTTTCGATTCAGAAAAGGTGAGTGGTTTTGCCTTCGGTTTAGGGGTTGAAAGAGTTGCCTTATTAAAATACGGGATTGATGATATTCGTCATCTATATACCAATGATTTACGTTTCTTATCGACGTTTACAAGGTTTGAATAGGAGAAACACATGAAAACAAGCATCAAATGGTTATCGCACTATGTTGATTTAAAAGACATCAGTGCCAGTGAAATAGCGGATCGTTTAACCTTAGCAGGACTAGAAGTAGAAGGATCTACCTTTTTAGCCCAAGGGACAAAGCTCATCATAGGGGAAGTCTTAAGCTGTGTCCCTCATCCTGATTCTGATCATTTAAGTAAGACCACAGTGAATACTGGGAAAGAAGTCTTATCAATCGTCTGTGGGGCACCTAACGTAAAAGCAGGTCAAAAAGTCATCGTTACTCAAAATGGTTCTGTATTACCTCAACTTAGCATTAAGAAAACCCTCATCAAAGGGGTAGAATCCAATGGGATGATCTGTTCACTTCTTGAACTGGGTGTAGAACCTAAGACGTTGAATGACGCTCAAAAAGAAGGCATAGAGGTTTTAGGCGATGATGCGTTGGTTGGAGGAGATCCACTGGCGTATTTAGGCTTAGACGATGTGATCCTTGAGATCAAGTTAACCCCTAATCGATCAGACTGTAATGCCTTATGGTCATTGGCTTATGAAGTAGGAGCCTTGTTTGATCGTGAGGTCCATTTACCTGAGTATATGAACTTTGAAAAGCTGGGAAAACCTACTCAACTCAAAGTATCTTCAGAAACGCTTAAATGTCCTTTGTTTATAGGGAAAAAGATTGGGAAACTTACGGTAAAACCTTCTCCTTTATGGATGAGACAAGCCCTCAACGCGGTTGGGATCAAAGCCATCAATAATGTGGTCGATATTTCCAATTACGTGATGATTGAGACAGGTCAACCCATGCATTTCTATGATGTGGCTAAACTAGCTGCTTTAGAGATTACCGTTAAAGACAATCAAAGTGGGATCGTTAAGACCTTAGATGAGTCAGATATCCATCTTCATAAAGAAGACATCGTCATTACCTGTAATGGGAAACATATTGGTTTAGCTGGGATTATGGGAGGAGATGACAGTAAGATCGATGAGAACACCCATGGGATACTCATCGAAGCCGCTCAATTCGCTCCTTATCAAATCCGTCATACTTCTAGACGAGTCAACTTAATGACAGAAGCTTCTTTGAGGTTTCAAAAAGGTCTCGATCTAAACGCTGCCCATAAAGCAGTCATGCGTTCAGTTCAACTTTTAGTCGAGTTGGCTGATGCTGAAGAGATTGAAAGCACAGTTCTTTTTGGGACAGCTTCTACCGAGAAGAGAATCGTTAAGGTTCATCCTCAACACATCAATGATCTTCTAGGCGATGTATATCCTTTAGAAAAAGACATTGAGATTTTTAAAGCGCTTGGATTTAATCCGATCATGGAAGGTGAGATGATCGTTTGTAGTATTCCTACAACACGTTTAGACATTGAGTTGGCTCAAGATTTGATCGAAGAAGTCGGTCGTTTTGTGGGCTACGCCAATCTAAAAGGATCATTACCAGCCATGGCCATGACCCAAGGTGGCTACAATGAAAGACAACAATTAAGAAATAAAATACGCTCTTTGTGTGTAGGCTTTGGGATGAATGAGATCGTTAGTTATACTTTGGTAAACAAAGATAAGACCTTAGAAGGGGTTTATCCATTAGACAATCCTTTATCTTTGATTTCACCTTTATCCGACGAGCGTCAATTCATTAGAAATAATCTACTCAATAGTGTTTTTGAGACCGTTATCTATAATCAATCCCATAAGATCAAAGATTTCCAAATCTTTGAGATTTCGACCTTAAGTCACATCGATTTATGTCAAGAAAGAATAGCCTTGGTTCAAAGTGGATCGATTACGATCAATCGTTGGCAAAAAGAAACACGTGAGGCTGATTTCTATAGTTTAAAAGGCATCATAGAAAACATCCTCAGTGAAAATGGTTATTCGTTGGGAAGAATTCGATATGAGGTAGTTACGGATCATCCTTTCTTTCATCCTTACCAAAGCGTAAAAGTAAGCCTTGATAAAACAGTCTTGGGGCTGTTTGGAAGAATACATCCGCTTTTAGCTCAGAAACTGGGCATAGACTCAATTTTGATGGCGGAATTAAACATCGAACCTTTACTAAAAACCAAAGCAGCTAAAATCAAGTACAATTCAGTGGTTAAAGTACCTGTGGTCTTAAGAGATCTCGCAATGGTGGTGAGTGAAGACGTAAGTGCTTCATCGATTGAAAAAGTCATCATGGAGAGTGCTAAACCATTGGTTAAATCCGTTGAAGTATTTGATGTCTATACAGGAGAACATATTGAAAAGGGCAAGAAATCTTTGGCTTTGAGCATTGCTTTCCAAGCGGCAGATCATACACTCAATGAAGAAGAAATACAAAGCAGTTTCGCTAAGATCTTAGAAGCCTTAAAGAGCCAATGTGGAGCATTATTAAGATCTTAGATGATTGTAAATGAAGATGAATTTGTTTATAATGAGTGCGTTATAAAAATCAAAAGAGGTAAGACCCATGGGACGTGCATTTGAAGTAAGAAAAGCTGCAATGGCCAAAACCAACGCTGTAAAAACAAAAATTTATGCCAGATTCGGTAAAGAAATCTATATGGCAGCCAGAGCAGGGGTTCCTGATCCTGAAATGAATCAAGGATTGAAACAGATCATCGCAAAGGCTAAAGCCAATCAGGTCACAGCTGAAGTCATTAAAAGAGCCATCGATAAAGCCAAAGGTGGATCAGATGAATCCTATACCAGCGTTCGTTATGAAGGTTTTGGGCCAAACAATTCCAACATCATCGTCGAATGTTTGACCGATAATGTCAATCGTACCGTCAGTGAAGTAAGAACTTGTTTTACCAAAAGCAAATCTAAAATGGGTGTCAGTGGATCTGTAGCCCATATGTTTGATAATGTGGGGATCTTATCTTTTAAATACACTGATGATGGAGCCATGTTGGATTGCTTGGTAGAACATGATGTCGATGTTCAAGATATTGAAGTCGAAGAAGATATCATGACCGTTACCGTAGCTCCTACATCGTTATACGCGGCTAAAACTGCAGTAGAATCTTTGATTCCTGAGGTAGAATTCGATGTCTTAGAAAACACGATGATTCCTCAAAATATGGTGAGTGTCGAAGGTGAAGACAAAGAAATGTTTGATCGACTTATGAGCATGCTCGATAACATCGACGATGTTCAAAACGTTTATCATAATGTTGAGGAATAAATGAAGCGCGTCATCACTTATGGAACGTACGATTTATTACATTGGGGCCATATCCGTTTATTGAAACGGGCCAAAGCCTTGGGTGATTATCTGATCGTAGCCTTATCTACTGACGAGATCAATGAGTTTAAAGGCAAGAAAGCATATCATTCTTATGCGGAACGCAAGATGATGCTGGAAGCCATTCGCTATGTCGATTTGGTGATTCCTGAATCTGATTGGGAACAGAAAAGAAGCGACATCGTTAAGTATCAAGTCGACATCTTCGCCATTGGAGATGATTGGGCTGGAAAATTCGATTACCTCACTGACTTATGTGAAGTGGTCTATCTTCCTAGAACAGAAGGTGTCTCAACCACCAAGATCAAACATGATCTTGAACAATCTTCTAAAAACAAAAAAGACTAAATTTAGTCTTTTTTTATGATGGGTCCTTTGATTTCTCTTTGAATCAAGGCTTTTCTTTTATCGGAATCAAGTACAGAAGCATAGGCAATCGTTGAGCGTGTTTCTAAAGAGCGAAAAGGCAAAGGCATTTGATTGTACCGAGAGGCAACTCTTACTTCTTTTTCTTGTAGGTGTTTAAGATGAGCTCTTCCTAACTCATTAAAACCTAAGACTCGTAAGGTGTCCAGTGGAGGTAATAGTCTGATGTCTGATTTTAAGGTATGAACCAAAAGATGAGCTAAGGTTCTTTGAATACGAGCTTTCGTATAACGCTTTGAAACGGCATTTTGAATGAAGGATTCAAAATCATCATAAAGCGTCGCCATTTTAAACAAATGATTCTCCATGCCTTCTTCCATCATAAACACATCCACCAGTTGTTCTTTTGGGGTGGTTAATAGCTTTAGCCTAAGGTAAGGATAATAGAGTCCATAACTGATCAAAGAAGCTTGACTTAAGAGGGAACTCATAGGAGTGGTATGAGAGACATCTTGATGATTTAAAAGAGCCTTTCTTATCGCAGTAGCACTGGCGATTTCTTGATCGATGGTATCCCCATGATAATCATTGGTTCTTTGGATACATAAGGCAGACATTGAGCTTTCTTTGATGGCTTTAAGGTAAGCAATCCCTAAGATATCATTAGGAGGATAGGCACCTTGAACCATCCCATAAGACTTAGGATAGCCATAGCCTAACTTAAGATTTTCTTTGATGGCATCTACGTTGATGGGGCAATCAGCCATCACTTGAAGCGTTTCTATATCATTGGATTCAGAACCAAAGACCAAAACATCACATTGAGCTAAGTTTAATAAAGTAACGGCAGCCTTCGCAAAGTGAGAAGCACTTTGAACCACATAGGCAAAAGGTATTTCGATGACCAGATCAACTCCGGCCTCCAATGCAGCTTGTGACCGGGTCCATTTATCGATGATGGCAGGTTCACCTCGTTGAACGAAGTTACCTGACATGACGGCGATCAAAAGATCGCACTGAGTCAATTCTTTTGTTTTTTGAAGGTGATAAAGATGACCGTTATGAAAGGGGTTATATTCGACAACGATCCCAGCAATTTTACTCATGAATCTACTGTATCATATTCCTAAAGCACTACAACTAAAAATGTCGAGTTGAGACCATAGAATTGCGTGAACTAATGTTTGACTTTACCTCGCTTATTGCCTATAATATCAACGTTGACACTTTAGGTGAATCTGTGAAATGGACGAAACTTTTGTTCTTCACTCTAAATTAACCAGAACTTGATTTCGAATCTGAAATCAGCTTTCCAGAAATCCCAGCCCTTACGGGTATACGTCGCTTGGAGAACATCCATGTGCGTGGGACGCTTCTTTACGAGAAAGACAACGATCACATCTTAGCTCAGCTTAATATCACCGGCACCATGATCGTGCCTTGTGCGATTACCTTAGAAGATGTCGATTATGCGTTCTCTACGACCGCAGATTTGGTTTATGGATTCAACGAAGAAGATGACCCCGATGTATTCGTGATTCCGAAAGAAGGATTAGATCTTAGTGAAGGGATACTCAACGCCATCGTGCTTGAAAAACCCATAACACTTGTCAAACCCGGATTAAAGTCGTATCCTAAAGGGGATGGTTGGGAAGTGCTGTCAGAAGAGGATTATCAGAAATCCAAGAACACTGAAACAGACCCCCGATTAGAAATTTTTAAAGCTTATAAACAACACGATGACTAGGAGGTGTGATTCATGGCTGTTCAACAGAGACGAGTCTCTAAAACGAGAAAAGCAAAACGCAGAACGCATTATAAACTGGCGGTCCCAAGTTTGGTAAAATGCCCATCTTGTGGCGAATTCAAAGCGCCGCATCACGTATGTGCTGCTTGCGGACACTACGAAGGTCTCAGTAAATAAGCGATTTTTCGCTTTTTTTATATGCGGATCAATA
>CAZXTB010000044.1:0-9029 GCA_964643535.1 uncultured Erysipelotrichaceae bacterium
CAGCCATAACCAAGCCTATTCCACTTTTAAATACAACGACTTCTTGTCCATTAAGAAGACCTCGATGAAAATCGATCCCACGTAACTTTGAAGTTTCTCTCTCTTTTAGATAAGTCAATAACGCATTAACTTCTTCTTCCATCGCTCCTACAATCGCAATCATATGGACCTCTTTCTAACCACAAATAGGTATTTTTCTTTATCTGGATGTATGCCCAATACAAAATCAGAGTAGCATTCAACAGAAGTATTTAAGCTTTCTAAATGATCTAGAATAAATTGTATTGGATATACTCTTTGATCAAAAGTAAGGGTTTCAGCATTTCCCTTCTCATCAAAAAACGCAAAATGATGATTGATGATCCTATCCGGCATACTTAGTATCGTCCATTGAAAAGGATGACCACAAACGATGCCTTCTTCTAGATACTCTTCTTTGAATTCTTCTAGTCTGTTTTCCGTATGCATATCAAATAAAAAGACACCCTTTTCATTTAGATGAGCTACAGCTTGAGATAATACCGATTTAGTCTCATCAGAGCCCAATACGTAGTTTAAGCTGTCCCCAAATAAGGTGATGACATCAAAATACCCTAAAACACTTAAGTCGCTCATAGAGCCTAGAATCGTTTGACACTCAGGATTTCTTTTTGTATATTCTTTTATCATCTTAGGATCGATGTCTAGTCCAGTAATCTTAAAATGAGACTTTAGTTTTTCACTGATGGTGCCTGTTCCACAAGCCAAATCTAAACACGATCCATTTTGAATTTGATTTATAACAAATTGTGCATATTGTTCAGCCACAGTTTCATCTTCAACCAAGGCATCGAATACTTCTGCAAGACTAATCGGCATAACGCTCTACTTTCTTATCTGCCCATAAAACATCCAATTGATAAAAAGCTCTGGTCTCTTCTAAAAAAAGATGAACCAAAACATCTGGTGTATCGATTAAGATCCATCCAGCATCAGGTGTCCCTTCTAGATGATGTATCGGAAGTTGTGCCACTTCTAGTGCTTCCATGACATAATCACTTAAAGCATTTAATAGACGTGGATTATTAGCACTCGCAATGATCATATGCTCATGAATGAAGTGACCTTCAATAAAATCATATAAATCAATAGAAGTGGCTTTCTTCTCAGACAGAACTTTAACGATCAGTTGTTGATTGGCTAACATTTTTTTCCTTTTGGATGTACTCCGTTTGTTTACGACTGACCATTTGAGCAGCCAAATCTAAGTCTATTTTAGCTAAAGCGAGTTCACTAGAGACATCATAATCTCGAGAAGGTTCACACTTATCAGCGATAAAGATAAGTTGACTAAGGGCGTTGCCTTTTTGACCCGTCACATGATTGGCGATCGCAGTAAGTACTTGTTTGTCTTTGAGACCGCTTCGTTCTAGATAAGCAGCCGCTGTTTTTTGATGCCAAATGGGAACAGGTTGATTTCTATAGTCAGGATCAATAAAACTTAACCACGCTGAAGACTTATCTTTCGTCCACATCTTGGTACAATCATGAAACAAGGCTGCTAAGGTAATTTGATGAACATTCATTTTATGGAATCGGCCTAATTCTAAGGCTAATTTCTCGACCTGTTTAACGTGATGCCATCGTTTATCACTCACCATGGCTTTCGCTATTGATTCGATATAGAGTTCATGATCAAAGATGTAAGAGATGACTTCTTTTGTGGTTTGATCCAACTTGCCTTCTCTTATGGCTGTACTGGAAAGCGTATCGATGTTAGGGATATGTTGAATCTTCAGCTCTTTTCTGATTTGATCTTGAGGATTTCTAACCACAACGATGAAATTTATCAACTTTAGGAGTTCATCGGCTTCTTTCCAAGATGAAAACTGATTGGCTTGATCACTACCGATGATCCAAGTAAAACGATGCTCAGGATAGATATCTTTTAGAGCTCTGACCGTATGGATGGTGTAGTTTGGAGTAGGCAACCTTTCTTCTATCATACAAACCTTCAATTTACGATAAGGTTTGATTAAGCGAAGTATCATTTGTACACGATCTTCAAAAGAAGCCATTGTTTGGTGTTTAAGTGGCGTTTCACAGGTAGGTAAAAACCAGATCTCATCGAACTTTTCTTTTCTTAATACACCAAGTGCTATTTTTAAATGTCCAAGATGTGGTGGATTGAAGCTTCCACCAAAACAGGCGATTTTACTCATTGGGGAAGTGTGATTTTATGTTTTTCCGATTCTCTAAATAAAACAAAGGTTCTTCCTATTTCACTGACCACTTCAGAGTTGGTATGAGCGCTCAAATCGAGCATCATTTCCCGAACATCAGAAGTACATGATTTTAAAACGCTAACTTTAACGAGTTCATGGGATTTCAGTGAGATTTTAGCACTTTCGATGATGTTTAAAGTTAAACCATCTTTGCCAATAAGGACCAAAGCTTTTAACGGATTGGCCAAGGATTTTAAATAAGATTTTTGTTTTGAGTTGAGCATTAGAGTAAAGCCTTTCTAAGGGTTATTTCTGATTTTAATTCTGTTTGGATAAAGATCGATTCGGCTTTGCCTTTAATCGACATCCAACCTATTCCACTGAAGACCACATCGGTGGTCTCATCGATTTTATTATAGCGTATTTTTGATTTCATATTGACCATCTCAGGATGATGTTTCTCTAGATACTCAAGGGCGTGTTTTCCACTTCTATGGAAAGGACAGGTTTGAGATAAATAGAAGGTTACAGACATCGGTTCGCTTGGGGTAATCGTCAAGACAATAAAAGGTGCGATGATGTAGGTCTGAGTTTCACTGATTTGATACGTTTTTGCTTTGAGTGGTTTTAAAACCGCATAATCAGCAGCGTCTTTCAAAGATAACTTCTCAAGATAACCTTGTAGTTTGAAACCAGGTGTATCATACAGATTTCTGCCTTCAAAATCAACCTTATTGATTTTTAAGGTGGTGTGAGGAAAAGCAGATACGGTTAGTGCATTGCTGTCTGTGATCGCGTTGATCAAAGAACTCTTCCCAGCATTCGCCATACCTATGAATATTAAATTACCTCTGGTTCTAGACAACATGCGTTTAAGGTTCTCGATGGATGGCTTTGATTTTAACGAAGTCACCGCAACCGCTAAATGATCGATCTTTCTAGAGGCCAATGAAAGATTAACCATGCGTTTTATTTTCTCTCGACTAAGTGTTTCAGGCAATAAGTCTGATTTTGTGATACACAATACAATGGGTCGATCTTTAAAGTGGGTTTCCATCATATCTAAGATTCGAACATCATAATTCAAAAGATCGATCAACAACACCAAAGTCCCTTCTACGTTTTTTAGTTCTGAAAGAAGATCCCTTAAGATGACTTCATCTTTTTTGATGACGGAAGCATCCCCGTAATGTTTAAGACGAAAACATCTTCGACAGATCTCATGAGTGAGATCAACGACATAACCAATCTTATTGATGTCTGTGTTTTGTAGAGGAGCTCCACAGCCTTGACAGTTTTTATTCATCATGAATTACCACGCTTTCCAAGATTCTAAAGAATCTCGTAATCCAATGCTTATCAATGTTCATCGGTTTAACCAACAGATAAGGTCTTCCTAACCATAAAGCCAGTAAAACATCGGTAAGGGCCTGATCCCCAATGATAACGACAGAATTCAAATCAACATTTTGTCTTTTCAAATAGGATCTTACTTTCCAAGGGAACGGTTTAAGTGAACGCATCAGTAGTGGAAGTTTTAAATCAACGCCCACATTAAATTGACGCTTAGTAAAATTATTTGTACACAAGAGGATCTGATGATCCTCTAAAGCTTTTTGTATCCATTGGATTTCTTGTTCAGAAATTCTTTGATCATAGGGTGACAATAAAGTATTGTCTATATCAATCAGTAAAAGAGCGTGTTCACATCCTAATCCCTTAAAGGTCTTTTGATTCAATTGAGAAAGATTTTTAACTCTTTTGATCATCAAAGTTCAAAGTGGATGAATTCCACATCCTTATGTTCACCTTCAGAGGGTTCCTTCTGAACAGGTTCGATGAAATCTCTTATTTGGATCTCTTCAATACCTTTCATCAAATAGAATTTGGATAGTCCTGTTTGACTAAAGGTAGCTTCTTTATCCATCAACGGCACATCCTTAGCTGCTTTCCAATTGATCTTTTGATGAGTAATCTTGATTTCATCATAGCTACCTAAGATCAAGCCATCATCGATGATTTGAGGATTGGACTTAACACGTTTAGCGATCAGTTCTCCTTTGGCAGGACGATTGAATTGTTTAAGTTCGCTCAGTTTGATGCGTTTCATTAAACCGTTCTCAGTTTTTAGCAAGACAGCATTTCCACCATTTCTAACCGCAAGTCCAAATGACATTGTATCATCCGATAGATTCATGGCTTTTACGCCTCTAGCCTTCGTTTGCATCAATGAGATACTGTTGAAATCATATCGAACCATAAAGCCATTCTTTGAACATAAGATTACGTCTTCTCCATAATATAAAGCCAAGGCACTGACCAGTTTATCACCTTTTTGAAGTAACATTGCATCATAAGTTTTGTTCATTCGACTAACTTCAAAGTCTTTTACCAAAGATTTCTTCACATAACCATCTTGACTTAAAGTCAAAATATAGGCTTCAGTATCATAGGTTTTCAAAGTAAACGCAGAGATCACTTTCTCATGATCATCAGATTTTACATAATGGCTAAAATGACTTCCTAAGTCTTTCCATTTACTATCATCTAAGGTATAGATTGGGATCAACGCATAAGAGCCCTGATCTGTGATCAAGAGGAGATGATCATAGGTTTCTGCTTCTAAGGTACCAATCAACTGATCCCCTTCTTTACACGCAGGATCGATGTTTTCTGAGGCTTGGTAAGATCTTAATGAGACTCGTTTAACGTAACCATCACGGCTGACAGAAATCATAACCTTCTCATTTGGAATCATAGAAAGCTTGTTGATGATGATTTCTTGGACATCATTTTCGATGAGGGTTCTTCTGTTCATCGGGAATTGATCTCGAATGGCTTTCATTTCCTTGATGATGACAGATTTTAAAATATCAGCACTGTTGATGACCCCAGATAGGAAATTCATCGTATTTTGAAGTTGAGCCAACTCTTCTTTGATTTCTAAGATATCTGTATTGGTTAAACGATAAAGACGTAAGGACACAATGGCTTCAGCTTGAGCTTCTGTGAACACAAAACGTTCAATGAGTTTAAGCTTAGCTTCCCCTTTGTCTTTTGATGAACGAATCAAAGCAATGATTTCATCCAATACACTAATGGCTTTGATAAGTCCTTCTAACACATGAGCTTTCGCGCTTAATTCTTCATATTGAGCCTTAGATCTTTTTAAAACCACTTCTTTTCTAAAAGAAATGAATTCATCTAAAATCTGTATCAAACCACATTGAATAGGACTGTGTTGAATAATCGAAACCATATTATAGTTAAAATAGACTTGTAGATCGGTGTTCTTATAAAGATAATTTAAGATCAATTGTGGATCATTCTCTTTTTTAACTTCGATGACGATCTTGAGTCCATTACGATCGGATTCATCGCGAATATCGACAATCCCATCAATCGATTTATTAAGCCGAATATCATCCATTTTCTTAACGAGACCACTTTTAATTACTTCATAAGGAATCTCAGTAACGGTTAAAACATGATTGTTTTTATTGGTGCTTAAGATTACTTTAGAACGAATGACGATACGACCTTTACCTGTCGTAAAGGCTTCTTTGATTCCATCGATTCCTTGAACGATGCCACCTGTAGGAAAATCAGGTCCTTTCACGATTTCAAGAATGTCGTTCAAATCACTTTCGGGATGACCCATTCTGAAAATGGTCGCATCGATGATTTCAGTTAGATTATGAGGAGGCATATTGGTCGCATACCCAGCCGCGATCCCCATCGCCCCATTGATCAATAATTGTGGGACTCGTGAAGGCAATACAACTGGTTCTAATTGTGTATCATCAAAATTAGGTGCGAAAGCAACGGTATGTTTAGATAGGTCTTCGAGTAAATGACCAGAGAATTGGGATAAACGAGCTTCAGTATATCGCATCGCAGCAGCAGGATCATCATCGATAGAGCCGTTGTTGCCTTGCATATCCACCAACATAAGATTCATTTTCCAAGACTGAGACATTCTAACCATGGCCTCATAAACACTTGAGTCTCCATGAGGATGATAGTTACCGATGACTAAACCTACTGTTTTAGCAGATTTACGATAACCTTTATCGAAAGTATTCCCATCTTCAAACATGGCATATAAAATACGTCTTTGAACGGGTTTTAAACCATCGCGAACATCTGGTAATGCGCGATCTTGAATGATGTATTTGGAGTATCGCGCAAAGCGGTCTTCCATAATGGCTTCTAGCGATGTTGACTCGTGTAGATTTTCTTTATCCATTATAAGACCTCCTTACTAAAATCATCGACCAAGGTAAAATCAACATGATCTTCGATCCAAGTACGTCTTACAGACGCATTGTCTCCCATCAAGATGTTGACCGTTTTTTGAGCCATAATCGCATCACCTAAAGCGACTTTAACCAAAGTTCGTTTTGTGGGATCCATGGTGGTTTCCCACAATTGGTCCGCATTCATTTCTCCTAAACCTTTGTAGCGTTGTAGTTCGACTTTACCATTTTTCGCGACAAAATCCTGAAGGGCCAACTCATCAAAGGCATATTGAATGTTTTTGCCTTTGGTCATTTTATATAAAGGAGGTTGAGCTAAATAAACATTGCCCGCTTCAATCAAAGGACGCATATATCGATAAAAGAAAGTCAAAAGCAAGACTTGAATATGAGCCCCATCGGTATCCGCATCGGTCATAATGATGACTTTTCCATAATTGATGTCTTCTATATCGAAATCAGACCCTACACCCGCCCCAATCGCATGAATCAAGGTATTAAGCTCTTCGTTTTTCTCAATATCTGAGATGGATTTCTTTTCTGTATTAAGTACTTTACCTCTTAATGGGAGAATGGCTTGATACTTCGAATCTCGTCCTTGTTTGGCAGAGCCTCCAGCAGAATCCCCTTCTACCAAGAAAAGTTCATTCTTACGATGATCACGTGATTGAGCAGGAGCCAGTTTTCCTGATAGGATCCGTTCAGATTTACTGGATTGTTTTCCTTTGCGCGCATCTTCTCTTGCTTTTCTTGAAGCTTCTCTAGCGATGGCCGCTTTTTGAATCTTCTTCAAAATATTATTCGCAAATTCGCGATGTTCTTCAAGATAATAATTCATTTTTTCCAATACGAAATTTTCTACGGCGATCTTTGCGTCAGGGGTACCTAAACGTCCTTTGGTTTGACCTTCAAACTGAAGTAAATTTTCAGGTATAGAAACAGATACGATCGCTGTACAGCCTTCTCGAACGTCATTACCTTCAAAGTTTTTATCTTTATCTTTTAAAATCAAGATCTTACGCGCAAAATCATTCATGACTTTGGTCATGGCTGTTTTATAGCCGATCTCATGGGTTCCCCCATCACTGGTACGAACCAAGTTCACAAAAGAATAAGTGTTTTCTTGATAATCATCGGTGTATTGTAAGGCGACTTGTATTCCAATCTCATTGACTTTACCTTCAAAGGTCAAAGGATCACTCATCGCTACTTTATCTTCATTGAGATACTCTAAAAAGGCCTTTAATCCATCCGAATAATGATAAACTTCAGATTTATTGGTACGTTCATCGATGACCTTCATCGAGATGTCTTTGAGTAGATAGGCGCTTTCTCTAGCACGTTCATGAATCAATGCCGCATTATACTCATAATGTCCAAATATTTTTGGATTAGCTTTAAAACGAACCATAGATCCTGTTTTATTTGTTTTCTGAATTTGAACCAGCGGACCTACATGTTTACCTCCATCGGTAAACTTCATCGAATAAAGCGTTCCACCATAAGCTACGGTGACTTCTAACCATTCGCTTAATGCATTTACGACAGATGCCCCTACCCCATGTAGACCACCTGCTGTTTTATATCCATTTT
This sequence comes from uncultured Erysipelotrichaceae bacterium, assembly GCA_964643535.1. Classification (GTDB taxonomy): domain Bacteria; phylum Bacillota_I; class Bacilli_A; order Erysipelotrichales; family Erysipelotrichaceae; genus UBA2212. The sequence goes on from CAZXTB010000044.1 coordinate 8,057, forward strand.
CAGCTGAGAATTTTCCCCCAGCATGTAGCACAGTAAAAATAACTTCGAGTGTATTTTTACCGGAGCTGTGTTTACCGACGGGCATGCCTCGTCCTTCATCTTCAATTTTGATCACATTGTCTTTTTCAATGGTGATGGTGATGTTTCTTCCAAATCCATTCAGCGCTTCATCGATTGCATTATCGACAATTTCCCACACCAAGTGGTGTAGTCCTCTTGCGTCTGTAGAACCGATATACATGCCAGGTCTTTTTCGTACTGCTTCAAGACCTTCTAGGATCTGTATACTACTTTCGTCATATTTTTTTTCAACGGCCATGGGTGATCCTCATACATTAGTATTATACACTATCGACCCCTTGCTTAACAGTTCACACCTGAAGGAAATTTGATATAATAGAGCCGAAAGAAGAGGTTTTTTATGGACACTTCACTGATCTTTAGCTTAATCGTAGTTTACTTGATCGCCTATTTGTTCGGTTCTATCCCTTTTGCGCTCATCGTAGGAAAAGTCTTTTATAAAACTGATATTCGTAACTTTGGTTCGGGAAATTTAGGAGGCACCAATGCGGGTCGTGTCTTAGGAAGAGTCGCTGGAGTTACAGTAGCTGTCCTAGATTTAACAAAAGCTTTCTTGGTCATGTGGGTCGCCATCAAGTTTCTTCCTGAATATCCAGGCTATGTTGCCTTTGCGGGAGTCTTCGCAGCGATTGGACATTGTTATCCAATATTTGCTCAGTTTAAAGGTGGTAAAGCTGTATCTACCGCTTTCGGTTATCTATTAGGTGTTTCTGTTTTTCTCGTTAATCCAGTACTAATTTGGGTCTTGTTTTTCTTGCCCATTGTTATTGCATTAACCTTGCTTCATTTTACCAAATACGTCTCTTTCTCTGCGATGACATCAGTGACCATCATCGTCATCTTATCCTTTATCGTTCAGCAAGATCTGACGATAAGCAGTGCCTTGGTCATC
>CAZXTB010000045.1:0-332 GCA_964643535.1 uncultured Erysipelotrichaceae bacterium
GCTGATGCCTTAACCATCTTCATCGTTCCGCCTTCCATGCAAGAATTAGAGAAAAGAATTCGTGGTCGTCGAAGTGAAACTGAAGAAGTGGTTCAGCTTCGTTTAGCCAAAGCAGCCAAAGAGATGGAAAAACTAGGCTCTTATAAGTTCATCGTTTGTAATGATGATCCGCATCTAGCGGCTCAGATCATCAGTCTAATCATTAAAAGACACATGGAATAAACGAAAGCACCCTTGGGTGCTTTTTACTTACAGATGATGACTTTCTTATCTAAGACCTTTTGGAAGCGTCTTCTTAAAACCATGGCCTCTTCTTCACTCATTGCCGATTT
>CAZXTB010000045.1:342-5616 GCA_964643535.1 uncultured Erysipelotrichaceae bacterium
GTTCGATTGGAATTAAAGAGATAGAAATAAGCAGGGGTTTCATAGATCCGTTTGATGAGTAAGGTTTTAATGGTAGAATTCCCAGATGTATTATCACTGGTGGTACTGACTTGGAAATCATCGATCCCAAAATCATATTCATATTTTAAATTCGCGAATACCTTGTCTTTCTTATAGGCTTTCTTTCCTGAAATAAAGTAAACATAGAAATATAAGACACCGATGAGTAAAGGTCCAAAAGCCAAGAACCAATCAAAGATATCCATCACATAGAAATAGTTCCCAAATCTAAACCCATAATAATAAATGGTCCAAATCAAGGGTCCAAAACCGATGAAGATCCATAAGACAAAAGTAATCTTCTTCATCAATGAGAAATTTCTGTTTTTGATCATACTGAAATGCCAGAAATCGATCCAATCTTTCTCATCGATACTGAAACTTGCGTGAATGATTTGATCTGTTGAACTTACGGTCATAGGTGTTTCCCTCGTTTCCTTTTATTATACATCCTCTTTCATGAAGCTTAATCTTGCTTATCGACAATCCACGAACTTCTTTATCAGTTTATGGCTTAATCTTAAACTTAAGCCATTAGGATCTTCACACAGTTCTTTTCTTAAAATAAGATCATAGCCTTTGTTTAACGTAAAATAGAAACACGTCTTGGTCCCATAGACCTTTCTTAGCTCTGTATACGCTAAAGTCATTTCACCTGCGTAAACAGGACCTTTCTTAATGACCTTAAAGGAATCCTCAAAGAATTCATAAGTGAGCTTAACTTGAAAGAGTTCTGGGGTTTGTCGATACTTTAATGGATAACCTATAAACCACTTATAAAGCAAATAAACAAAGAGGATCAAGATGTAGTAAGATCCTACCCATGTATTTCGAGAAGGATCTTGCGCAGTATCTGCGATATTATAAAAGGCAAAAACAGGTAAGATAAAGAAAACGAGGATCAATAGAAGGATTTGCTTAAGTTGGGCATGTTTTCCTTTTCCCCAACCAAAGCGTTTATATGCGACCCAATCTTTCTCAGTGAGATCCATTTTAATGCGTTGTGTTTTATTTTTAGTTGAAATAGACATAGCTTTCTCCACAGTGATTATGCCCATTATATCACGGTGTTTTTCTCTTAAGGGCTTGGGTTTGTTATAATAAGAGTATGTACCTTCTAGATGTCTATATTGAACACAAGACGATTAAACTGAACACCCGTTTCAGCTATCTTTATGATGAGCCCATTTCAAAAGGAACACGAGTCAAAGTCGATTTTCATCACCAAAGCTGTGTGGCCATGGTGGTGGGATGCAAAGCGTATGATGACCTCGTTCAAAAAGAGATCTTAGAAAAAGGCTTTACCTTAAAAAACATCCTTGAAGTGATCGACCCTTTACCCATTCTAAACGAAGAACTTTTAGCCTTAGGTGAACAAATCGCTTTAGAAACCTTAAGCAGTGTGATGGCCTGTTATCAAGCGATGTTACCTAAGATGCTTAAACCAAGTTCTATGGCCCGTTTAGCTCGTACTGAAACCATGGCTCACCTTCAACAAGATCCTCTTAAAATAAGTGATAAACAGAAACCCATCTTAGATCTTCTAAAAGACAAGGATATAAACGTCACTGAACTTAGAAAAATGTTTGGGACTTCTGTCAATACCTTGATCAAGAATGGATCTATCTCAACGTATGAACGTGAGATCAGTTATACAAGCAAACCTTATCATCAGATCTTAGCGTCTTATGAACTCAGTAATGCTCAAACCTTAGCCCTTGATCAAATCAAAGCTTCTTCTCAACAGGTCATCTGTTTATATGGACCTACGGGAAGTGGAAAGACGGAGCTCTACTTAAAATTAGCCCAAGAAGCCATGAGTAAGGGTAAACAAGCCCTCATCTTGGTTCCTGAAATATCTTTGACCCCTTTGATGATAAAGCGTGTCCAAGATCGATTTGGTCAAGATGTCATCGTTTATCATTCTCATCTCAATGATCATGAACGTTATCTTCAATATCAACGTGTCTTATCGAAAGAAAGCTTGGTGGTGGTTGGGACACGAAGTGCTGTATGGTTGCCTTTTGATCAACTGGATGTCATCGTTTTAGATGAAGAACATGATCATTCCTATAAACAAGAATCTACTCCGCGCTACCACAGCCGAGATGTGGCCATCCATAGGGCCAAGTTCTTTGGATGTAAAGTCATCCTAGGATCAGCGACTCCGAGCTTTGAGACCTACGCTAGGGCTCTAAGAGGGGTCTATGGGATGGTACAATTGCCTAAGAGAATCAGTGGGATATTACCTAAGGTTACCGTACTGCCTCCTGATTATCGATTCAATCCCATCTTTTCACCTCAAGTCATCGTTGCGCTTCAACAACGGCTTGATCTTCATCAACAAGCCATTATCCTATTGAATCGAAGAGGCTATGCGCCCATCTATCAATGTCTACAATGTTTCAGTTCTATCTCTTGTCCTCATTGTGATCGTTTATTGAGTGTTCATAAAGAGAGTCGTTTACTCAAATGTCATTCCTGTGATTATCAGATCCCTTTGATTCATGTGTGTCCTGTTTGTGGTCATGATGAACTTAGGATGATTGGGATAGGAACTCAACGTGTAGAAGCAGAGTTAAGTCGATTGTTTCCTAGTGCTAGAACCTTACGTATGGATTCTGATTCTACAACCACCAAGAACGCTCATGAGCGTCTCTTAGGGGCTTTTGAGAAACATGAGGCTGATTTCTTATTGGGAACTCAAATGATCGCCAAAGGCTTGGATATTCCTAATGTGACCTTAGCTTTGGTTTTAGACATCGATAAGAGTTTATTAAGAACTGATTATCGTAGTGTAGAAGATGCCTTTGACCTTATGGTTCAAGCCGCAGGAAGAAGTGGAAGAGGAACCCTTCAAGGAGAAGTCCTCTTTCAAAGTGCCCTTAAGGATCATTACGCCATAAAGTTGGCCATTGATCATGATTATCCTGCTTTCTTTAAGAAAGAAATGAGTTATCGTAAACTGGGTCAAAACCCACCTTATGCCTATCTTATCTATCTTACCTTAAGTCATAAGGATGACAAGATCGCTCAAAGTGAAGCCTTTGAGTTGTTTGAAGGATTCAAAGCGAAAGAAGTGGATGTCTTAGGTCCTTCTGATCTAGGTAAACTCAAAGACATCTCGCGTTTTAGATTGATTCTAAAAGGCAAAGATCTAGATGCGTTAAGAGAAAAGGTGACAGAAGTCTGTTTTAGTCGAAGTTTAAGATCAGAGTTTAATGCGGATGTGAATCCAATGGGAGACTTATGAGAAATCCAAGAGCTTTAGCTTTAGATATCCTAGGCGATGTATATTTAAATGGTCAATTTGCGAATCTGGCCTTAAAACAACGTCTTCAGAATTATTCTGATCAAGACAAGAACCTGATCAGTGCTTTGGTGTATACCACCCTTAGACATCAGATCTCAGCCCGAGCCCAATGGATCGACCTGGTGGAAACCAAACCCAAAGAAAAGATCGGTTTGATCATCGACTTGGCCATCATCCAACTTTTTTATTTTGATCGTTTACCAGAATACGCCATCGTCGATGAGAGCGTAGAATTGGCTAAAAAGGATCATATGAGTTCGGCTGGCTTGGTCAATGCGATCTTAAGAAAAGTCATTGAACGAGGTCAAAAAGAGCTCGTTGGGAAAGATGAGATCGAGACCCAAGCTTTGAATCTTTCAATTCCTTTATGGATCTATAAGATGTGGGTCAAACAGTTTGGCTCAGATTCTGCCTACAAAATGGCTCAATCGATGAACACAGAGGCTCAACTCTGTGCTCGTATCAATACCTTAAAAGCAGATCCTAAAGAAATCTATGCGGATGAAAGGATCTCTAAAGGATGGTTGTCTCCTGTCTCCATTAAAAGCACCTCTTCTTTATTAAACTCAGATTGGTTTAAAGAAGGCAAGATCGTGATCCAAGACGAAGCCTCTCAATGGGTCGCTTATTTTAGTGGGGTCAAAGCCAATGATAGGGTGCTTGATTTATGTAGCGCACCAGGCTCTAAATCAACCGCCATGGCGGCCATTATGAACAATACCGGTGAGATCTTAGCCTGTGATCTTTATGAGAATCGATTGGAACTTGTGCGTAAGCAAGCTGATCTATTGGGAGTTACTAATCTAAAGACCTTGTGTATCGATGGGAGACTTTTAAAAGATCAACATCCTAAAGCTTTCGATGTGATCTTAGTCGATGCGCCTTGTTCAGGCTTAGGGGTGCTTAGACATAAACCAGACATCAAGGTCCATTTAAAACCAGAGACCTTAGATGAACTGATTACCCTACAGGCAGAGCTTTTAGATAGTGTTTCTCATTTAACGAAAATGAACGGGATTTTGGTCTATTCGACCTGTACTTTAAATCGTAAAGAAAATGAGTTTCAAGTGATGAATTTTTTAAGAAAACACTCAGAGTATGTCCTAGTTGAAGAACGTTTACTCTTGCCTTATGAAACGGACAGTGATGGTTTTTATATGGCTAAACTGAAGCGCTTAAAATAAAGTATGATAAAATACTGTTGATATGAAACTCATCTATGACCTTAGTTTAAAAGAATTGAATGATTGGGTAATAAGCCAAGGCTTAAAATCTTATCGAAGCAAACAAATCTATCAGTGGCTCTATCAAAAAAGAGCGACTGATTTTGAACAAATGACAGAGCTAAACAAAGAATTGATTGTGCTTTTAAAAGAAAGCTTCATCATCGATCCTCTACACTTGGTTCAACGTCAAGAGTCAAAAGATGGGACCATTAAGTGCCTGTTTAAGCTCAGTGATGGGGCTTTAGTAGAAACAGTCCTGATGATCTATGACTATGGGAATTCTGTTTGTGTGACCTCGCAGGTAGGCTGTAATATGGGCTGTACTTTCTGCGCCAGTGGGTTACTTAAGAAACAACGTGATCTAAGCAGTGGTGAGCTTACAGCTCAAGTCATGGCCATTCAAAAAGAACTCGATCTTAGGCAAGAACGAGTCTCGCATGTGGTCGTTATGGGCTCAGGTGAACCTTTCGATAACTATGAAAACGTGATGTCGTTTATGAGAAACATCAACAGTGACCATGGTTTAGCCATAGGGGCTCGTCATATTACCGTATCGACCTGTGGCATCATCCCTAAGATCAATGCCTTTTCTAAGGAACATACTCAGTTTAACCTAGCGGTATCTTTACACGCCCCCAACGATGAATTGCGTTCACAATTGATGCCTATCAATAA
>CAZXTB010000045.1:5626-6682 GCA_964643535.1 uncultured Erysipelotrichaceae bacterium
CTACAGTGTAGAAAACAATCTACGAATCACCTTTGAATACATCTTACTCAAAGACGTCAATGATCAAGATGAGCATGTCCATCAATTGGCTCACTTGGTTAAAGGAATGAATGCCTACATCAACTTGATTCCCTATAATGTGGTCGATGAACACGGTTATAAACAAGTCGGATTTATTCACGCCATGAAATTTTATGACAAACTCATGAAAAGTGGGGTAAAATGTACATTGAGGCAGGAACACGGGTCAGATATCGATGCGGCCTGTGGACAATTAAGGGCGAAAGCAGAGGGGAAACTATGATCGTCACCGGAAAAACAGATATTGGACGCTTAAGAAAAATCAATCAAGACAGCTATATCATTTTAGAGCGAAATGGTTTTACTTTGGTTTCAGTGTGTGATGGGATGGGGGGCGCCAATGCAGGGGAAGTGGCTTCAGCGAAAGCCGTAGAATACCTACAGGATATTTTTCAAAATCAACCTCCTTTAAGTTCAGACCCTGAAGAAATGAAAATATGGCTCAAAGACAGTATCGAAAACATCAACAGTCAACTTCATACCTTAGCGATCTCTTCAGATCTCTATCATGGGATGGGGACCACTATGGTCTGTGTCCTTCATCATAAAGATGGGACCGTAATGGCCAATGTAGGGGATTCTAGAATCTATACCTATAGGGATCATCTTAAACAAATCACCATGGATCATACCTTGGTTCAAGAATGGATCAATCAAGGCCGACTAAGCGAAAAAGACGCGAAGGTTCATCCTCAACGTTCGATCTTGACCAATGTCTTAGCGATACTACCTAAAGCCTACATCGATCTCTTTGAACTCAATGAAGAGGTAAAATACATCCTATGTTGTTCAGATGGACTTCATGGATATATGGAAGACGAAGAAATCGAAGCCATCTTAGCTTCTAATGATTCTATAAGAATGAAGACAGGACATTTAATCAACAGTGCCAATGCCAAAGGTGGTTACGATAATACCACCGTTGTGCTCATGGCCTTTTAAGGAGAAGACTTATGAAAGAAATGATTGCCAATC
>CAZXTB010000045.1:6692-8962 GCA_964643535.1 uncultured Erysipelotrichaceae bacterium
CTCATCAAAAAACTCGGTGAAGGTGGTATGGCCGATGTTTATCTCGCCCAAGACAGTTTTTTAAACCGAGAAGTTGCAGTTAAGATCTTACGAGGGAAACTATCTCTAGATCCAGTAGCGCTTTTAAGATTTCAACGAGAAGCCAATGCGGCCAGTCGTTTAAATCATCCCAACATCGTAGAAATCTTCGATGTAGGAGAAGACAAAGGTCAACATTACATCGTTATGGAATATGTTAGAGGAAACTCCCTAAAGGAGTTGATTTCTCAACGCGGCGCGATGGAAAAACAAGAAGCCCTTCAAATCATGGATCAACTGATGTGTGCCATCATCGATGCGCATAAAAACAACATCATTCATAGAGACATCAAACCTCAAAACATCATGGTCAAAGATGATGGAACCGTTAAGATCGCAGATTTTGGAATCGCGACGGTTTCTGATGCGGTTCAATTGACCCAAGCCGATACGGTATTGGGCTCTGTTCATTATTTGGCTCCTGAACTAGCGCGAGGAGAAAACGCATCTTTTCAAAGCGATATCTACGCTTTAGGTATTACTTTCTATGAATTGGTAACCGGTAAAGTGCCTTATACCGGTGAAGCTCCTGTTCAGATCGCCATGAAGCATATGCGTGAAGATCTGCCTTCGGTAAGAGAATTCAATCCTACGATTCCTCAATCGATGGAGAATGTCATCATCAAGGCCACCGCTAAGAATAAAGCTTATCGATACAAAAGTGCCTCTGAGATGTATGAAGATCTCATGAATTGTTTGAAAGACAAAAATAAAGATGTATCAAAAATTGTATTTTCTACCGATTCACTAAACGACAGTACCATTATGATCGAACAGGTAGCCAATATGACCCCAACCAAAACCAAACGTAAAATAGGAGTAATTCCTGCCTTAATTGGGATCGTATTTATCGCCTTAGTAGGGATGTCTGTTTATGGGTTTATCTTGATCAGTGGACTGCTTAATCCTGCGGTGACTTTGGTGACCATACCTGAAGTATCCGCTATGACGCGTACAGAAGCTGAGGATGCCTTAAGAACGATTGGTCTTACTGTTTCCAGCAACATCATATATGAATTGACGGATTCAATCGCCACAGGTCTTGTAGTCAAATCAACCCCAAGTTCAGGCACTCAAATCGAAAAAGGTTCATTGGTTACCTTAACGGTATCTAAGGGAATGTATTTCGTTATTGGAAACTACGCTGAACAAAACATCACGGCAGTAGAGTTGCTTTTAGCCAGTACTAAAGTAACGATTCGTAAGCAATTTGATTATGATTCAACCAAAGAAGAAGGAACCATCCTTAAACAAGAACTTCTACTAGAGGGCGATAAGATCGATCCAGCGATGTCCTATGAGATCAAGTTGACCATCGCAGGTAAGGTCCAGTTTACAATCGAAAACTTAATTGGATATAATGTCATCGTCGCTCAAGGCAAACTTGTTGCGCTAGGCGCCGTCGTTGAGTTGTTACCAATCGATACCACAGGCATGACGGTTGAAGAAATCGCTGCCTTATCTAAGAATACCGTTATTTCGATGACACCAGGTCCTAATACCTATTACATTCAAAAGTCGACCACCAAGATCGTCCTTCGTTATTACGCCGATGCAGCGAGCTAGAGTCATCCGCATCATATCCAATCACTATACCTGTATCACTGAAAAGGGCGATGTTTTTGCGAGTGGTGCCAGTGGTAAGCTACGCAAAGGCGTATCTCCTATGGTTGGGGATTGGGTCGATGTCCTACATGGCTCAGATCTTTCCGTTATCGAACGTGTTTATCCTAGATCCAATCAAATGATGAGACCTTCCGTCGCCAATGTCGATGCGATTTTGGTCGTGATGAGTACCTTAAAACCAGAATTCTCTAGTTTATTGGTCGATCGAATCACCTGGTTGGTTAGGCAAGCCAACATACAACCTGTTTTGGTCGTTAGTAAATGGGATCTTTTAGAAGATAGATCCGCTTTAGAAAATACCTTAGATGAGTATCGAAAAGTCATGCCTGTTTTTACAGTAGGTAAAGGCGTCGATAACAGTGCGCTTATAAAATTCATGGCCCATAAGATCTGTGTTTTAACGGGTCAAAGTGGAGTAGGAAAGTCTTCCCTCATCAATCGTCTTGATGAACGCTATACGATCAAGACCCAAGAAATCTCGAAAGCCTTAGGACGAGGTAAACATACGACCAGTCATGTGGAACTTTTACCAGTTCATCAAGGCTGGATCGCTGATACCCCAGGTT
>CAZXTB010000046.1:0-8807 GCA_964643535.1 uncultured Erysipelotrichaceae bacterium
TCTAAAGTATATGCCTCAAAAGTACTATCCTACATTACTTTGCTTCATGAGAGAAATATGCTGGCCTCCAACTATAACTTAGTGTATGGGGCGTATGAAGACTTCGCTAAGAACCATCCAGAAATGGCACTGTATAAAGACAGTGGTCAAAAAACTCAAGATAAACATGATCTACCTGACTCATGGGCAAGTGATCTATATTTGGTTAATCCATCTAATACGTCATGGCAAGCTCATTACCTACAAATGGAAAAGGAAGCCATTGAGTTCTTTAAGTTTGATATTATGCATCTTGATACCTTGGGCAATCGAGGAACACTTTATGATTCTTTAGGGAAACCCATTAATATGGAATATGCCTTGGCGAAGTTTACTGAGTTTCTCAAAGCCAACCTAAATCAAGGTCTCGTTTTCAATTTCGTTAATGAGTATGCTAAGTATGAAACCACCAAAACAAAGAGTGTAGATTTTGCTTATACTGAAGTATGGCCTGATAAATATCCTGCCTATTCAAGTTTAAAAGGCATCATCGATAAAGATCGTCAATATGGACTAGCTTCTGTTTTAGCGGCCTATATGAACTACACTAAGAAATCAGGGTCTTTTAATACTGCTGCAGTTCTATATACTGAGGCCGTCATTTTAGCAGCTGGCGGAGCACACTTGTCTTTAGGTGATCAGGGTATGCTATCAAGTGAGTATTTCCCAAACAATAAACTTACGATGACACAAGAGCTGAAAGATAAGATGATCGAATATGGAGATTTTATGGTGGCGTATCAAAATCTTCTAAGAGGCGGCTTAGTTGAAGACAATGTGGGGCTGAGTCTCGATCAATATAAAACCAATTCACTTCCTGCTTCTAAATCGATCTGGTTATTTTCTAAAGAGAATGATCAATATAAAACAGTTCATTTGATTAATCTATTAAATAGAAAAGATACGCTTTGGAGAGATGATTACAACAACATACTCGCTCCAGAAGTGCTTACCAAGTTGAAACTTAACGTTCAAGTTATGGAAGACAAGGTCAGTGGTGTCTATGTTGCCTCACCTGACATTAATGGAGGTACACTTCAAAGTGTATCGTATACACTAAAAAATTATGTGTTGACCTTGCTTGTTCCAGAGCTAAGTTATTGGTCGATGGTGGTCATCGTTAAGTAATCAATAATCATTGACATCTTCCCCTATTAAAGATAAAGTAAGGGAGAAATATATCTCCTTTAAGATAGTACCGAGAGACTATGAAGGAACCTGACCGCGTTTATGCTCAGATCCCCAAGTCACTTCGGCTTGGGGATTTTATATAGGAGGACCTATGTTGATCGAAAAAGAAATCGTCGATGAAGAAACCATGAAAAGGGCTTTGACCCGTATTACTTATGAAATCATCGAAAGAAGTAAATCGATGGATGATGTTGTTTTAGTCGGCATCAAGACACGAGGTATTCCCATCGCCAAACGTATCGCAGAACGCTTTCGTTTATTAGAAGGAATTGAAGTTCCTGTAGGGGAACTCGACATCACCTATTATCGCGATGACATCGTAAAAACAGACAAGATCGTTAAACCTCAACTGAAATTCAGTATCGAGAATAAGCAAGTCATCTTAGTCGATGATGTCTTATATACAGGAAGAACCATAAGAGCCGCTATGGATGCGATGATGGATCTAGGACGCCCTTTAAGTATTTCATTGGCGGTCTTGATTGATCGAGGTCATCGAGAACTCCCCATAAGAGCTGATTTTATCGGTAAGAATATTCCTACTTCTAAAGAAGAATCAATTAAGGTTCAAATGAAGGAATCCGATGGGATCGATCGAGTTTGTATCTTAAAACCTGAATAAAGAGTAATAAATGACAAAATCCGGGTGTTTGAATTACCCGGATTTTTATTAGACTTTTATGAGTGAAACTATAAGGCAGGATTCATAAATAATCTTAACTTAAAATCTTTGGTTTTATTCTAGTTTGATTGCGATACAGATTAATTATGGATTTTCGTTCCGCTCAGACCATCGATAGCAGCTTTTGCATGCTCCAATGCAGCGATAACACTTACACGATTTGGATTGTCTTTGACGAAACTAATAGCAGCTTCGACCTTCGGCAACATACTGCCAGGGGCAAACTGTCCTTCGTTGATATATTCAAGAGCCTCTGCGACACTGATGATATCCAAAGCTTTCTGATTGGGTTTGTTGTAGTTGATCATGACCCGATCAACGGATGTTAGAATAAATAGATAATCCGCATCGATCAGTTCAGCGATTTTAGCAGAAGCAAAATCTTTATCGATAACCGCTGAGACTCCGATAAGAGCATCACCTTTACGAATAACAGGAATACCACCACCACCTACTGTAATGACGATTGTGCCTGAATCAACCAAAGTTTTAATGATGTTTTTTTCTACAACATCCACAGGTTTCGGACTTGGAACGATTCGTCGATATCCACGACCAGAATCCTCAATCATTGAGAAGCCTTTTTCTTTTATGGCAACTTGAGCTTCTTCGTAAGTGTAGAAATGGCCAATCGGTTTGGTTGGTTTAGAGAACGAAGGATCCTCTTCATCAACGATGACCTGAGTTATAAGCGTAACGACCTCTTTATCAATGCCTCTGCCTTTGAGAACTTCTTTCATGGCGTTTTGTAGATGATAACCGATATAGCCTTGACTCATAGCCCCACATTCAGGTAAGGGCATTTCAGGAGTATAGATTGTTGTACTGGCAATTTCTAAAGCGAGATTAATCATTCCAACTTGAGGGCCATTCCCGTGTGCGATGATTAACTGGTGTCCCGCCTCAACTAAATCAACTAAAGGTTGTGCTGTTTTTTTAACCAATTCAAGTTGTTCTCGAGGATTATTGCCTAAGGCATTACCTCCCAATGCGATTACGATTTTCATGTTTGTTCCTTTCAAGAGCAGTTAGATCAAAACGAATAGCAGGATTATGCCGATCAGCAGTGAGGCGAAAAGGGTTATTGGCAGAAGCTTCTTTAAGATTAGCCCTTCCTGACCCAGAATCCCGGCAGTGGTTGTTCCAAGTATGATATTTCCAGGCGCTATGGCTGTACCAATGGCACCCCCGGCAGTTTGCGCACCCAAGATAGCGGCGGCATTAAGACCAAGCAATCTAGCAGAAGTCAGTTGAAATTCACCGAATAGGATATTAGATGCCATGTTTGAACTAGTCATAAAGGCACCCATCATTCCAATCAATGGTGCAATTAGACCGTAAATATTACCTAGTAAAGCAGCAATTCCTTGTGCCAAAATAACGATTTGTCCACTTCCGCTCATAATCTTGGACATCATAATAAAACAGGTAACGGCAATGGCGGAAGGGATTGTTTTCTTTAAGGATTTGTTTAGTAAAGATTTTCCATCACTAGACGTTAACCATTTCTTGTGCCGAAAGTAGATATAACCTATCAAAGCGGAACTTAAGAGAAAAAAACCGGCACTGGTCAGTGGACTAATGGGCGAATACATTGATATGGCTGGATTTATATATCCGTAACCAGTACTGGTCATCGGGAATGCATATCCGAATTTTAAAGTACTCATGATTGACTTAATCGGTGAAAACATCAGAATAATCAAGGTCATCACAGATAAAAATAAATAGGGAAAAAACGCCTGCACCATTGTACGATCTTGAAGTGTGGTTTTTATCTCCGATGACTTTGTGTCGATCATCATGATCTGTCTTCTTTTTGATGTCCATGGTGTGTTGTATCGTTTTGTTTTAGATAACCAGAAGATTGATATTAGTGCTAAAGTTGAAGGGATGAATGCAGCTAGGGTAGTACTAAAACGGACCATTAATAACTGTCCGCCCCCTTGGATGAGTGAAATGATAAATATAGCATACCATCCTTTTCGAATGGCTTCTATACCACCATAAATCCAAGAGATTGCTATGCCGATGATCAAATTCCAGCACCAAATGAACACGGTAGCATAGAAGGCAGTTTGAGCCATCAATACCGGATCACTAGAAAGTCCAGTTTGTATTACGAGCGCATCCCAGGCAACTGCTAGGGTTCCAAAGGTGCCAGCCCAGGCATTCCCAATCAAGGGAATCACAACAGCACTGATTGGATTTACCCCAATTCCAATAAGTAAAGGGGCTCCAACAGCCACTGGTACTCCAAATCCGGTAATTCCCTGAAGAAAGCTTGTAAATACCCAACCTAAAGCAAGAACCTGTATCAGTTCATTAGGTGAGTACTTTTGAATTCCTGTACGAATGACGGTAAAAGCCTGGGCATGCTGTACCACCTCAAAGAGTAGTATTGCTGGCCATACAATCATCAGAACGATAAGTGCACTCCATACCCCTTTAAGTCCTTCAGAAAAGAGTAAGTTCATTGGAGCCTTAAAGAAAAATACAGCGATGATTACTGCCAAAATCAGTCCGATGGGAGCCGCTTTTTTAGCTCCCCACTGAAATACAACCATCAAGATTAAAAGCACCGATATCGGTACTGCTGCCATAATCCATAAAAAAGGGTTCAGAGGGATAGACACAAAGTGCTCCTGGATCTAGATAGATCTTGTTATACTTTCACTGAATGCTTCAACAGCTTTGATGAAGCAATCCATTGGGGCAGTAACAATACCAGCTCCAACCTGCCCGATACCTGGTTTCTTATGGGCCATACCAGTATTGATTACAGGTAGAATCCCTGTTTCTACTACTTTGATTGCATCGATCGCGGTTGCGACGCCTACAAAATCCATAGGTGGAATAACATAATGAGGACTCAGTCCAACGCAGATCTCCTGCATTTCTCTGGAATAATCCATGGCTTCACTGACTGATTTAGCCCCAACAAAACGAACAACTGCTGGGGAGGACCCCATAGCAAACCCTCCGATACCGAAGGTTTCAACGATCGCACTGTCGCCAATGTCGGGATTGGCATCTTGTTCCGTATATCCTGGGAAAAAAAGACCCCTTGGATTGTTTACGGGTGCTTCAAACCACTGCTCTCCTAAGGCACTGATCTTAATGCCAAAATTTGTTCCGTTTCGACTCATGGTTGTCACTACTGTCGAATATGGAATGTTTTTCGCTGGATCAGTGATGGCTTTTCCGCTGGCCATGGCAAGATTAAGAAAAAACTGATCATTTCCGGTAATAAACTCTGTGATCCTGACCAAAGCATCTTTGTCATTAACGACTCGAACTAAATATTTCATGATTTCTCTTACAAACAGTGACGTTGCACCCGTATTACGCTGATGCATTTCATCACCCATTGCTAATGCTTTAGCGATCAGAACCTTCATAGAGATTGGTCCAGATAGAGCAAGTGCTTCTTTTATAGCAGGAGCCAGTTCAGTTTCAATCCACTTAAGTCGATCAATGACTTCGGGACCATTAGCTCCAAAACGCATTACTTTACCCAAACCTTCATTAAAAGTGGAATAAGCTACATTCCCAAACGTTGTGTTTTTAACTTCCCAAAGGGGCATTGAATAGGTAATCATACCTGTCATTGGACCGACACATCCCATCGAATGATTAGATATGAATCTAACTTTGTCAGCCAAGACGAGTTGTTTGGCTGCATACAGATCATCCGCAACCCCCTCGTAGACCAAAGCTCCTAAGACAGCACCCTGTAGGGGACCACACATATCTTCCCAAGGAATAGGCGGTCCAGCATGGCCGATTGTATATCGATCAATACCGGGTATGACATCCTTTGCATATTTGATACCGATAAGAACAGGCTCAGCTTGATTGATGATTTCAAACGCTTTTTGATTTGCGCGCGAAATGATTTCTTGATCAAAACCGGCAATGGCTAGTGCTAACCTGTCGTTATTTAAGGCAGGTGGGCGCCAATCCAAATGGACAGCACCTACATTTTGAGCGAGTATAGTACTATAAAAGGTTTCTAGTCCGATGTTTACAACCGATAAATCAGATGTAAAAAGTTGTTTAGTTTTTGTCATGATTTTACTTCATTCGACTGGTGATGAGATTTGATGCAAGTTTAGCAGCTTGTGCGTTGGTGTCCATCACAATGACGCCTGCGCTTCTCAGCTTATTTTCCTGTTCAGCCCGATTCTGAGAATCTGCAGCTGTACCACAGACCGAAGCAATGATAGTGACAGGATGTGTTGCATAAGTCATTGCTTTATTTATGGCCAAAACCAAAGTTCCGGCAGGGTCCTCATGACTTCCATATCCGATGACACAGTCCAGCAATAAGATAGCTGTATCTGGATCCTGGATTTCTTGAATCAGCCTTTCACTTCTTAATCTTGGATCAATCATAGGGTGAGGCATACCATCAGTAAAATAGTCCTCTCCCATATCGATCACAGTGTTTTTGAAACTTACTTCAACATTCTTGAGTACATAATCGGGATCAGAAGCAATATTGGAATAAATACCCTCAAGAGTACGTTTTAAAATTAAAATCGATTCATATGCCAGGGTTCCCCCAGTATAAATGCCACGCACATAGTTTCCTATATTTTCCTGAGGTAATTGAAGTTTTGGTAACTTAGTTTCAAAAATAGTTTGGTCTGGATCTTTTTTCATCGACAAGGTAACCAATGTTTTAGCAGCATCTTCGAGTGTTTCGCATGAATAGACTTGAGATTCCGCAAAATCCCTTGAGTTTAACCCTAGAAAGCAAGCGACGACTGGTTTTTTAAAGGTTTTTACCAAATCCAAAATGCGTTTTAAGACAAGCTTTGAAGGAGGCTTTGAAATCATCCCAATAACTTCCGTTTGATCATCTTGGTTTAAAGCTTCAAGAGCCATCAACATCATCTTTCCGCCTATGACTTCTTTTAGATCGCGCCCGCCGGTACCAATTGCTTGAGAAATGCCTCCTCCTAATCTATCGATAATTACACTAACTTCTTGCAATCCTGTTCCGGATGCAGCAACTAGGCCGATATTACCGCGTTTGACAACATTTGCAAAACCTAGGGATATACCGTTGATAATCGCGGTTCCACAATCTGGCCCCATCATCAGTAATTGATGTTTTACTGCATAACTTTTCATTTCATTTTCATCATCAATGGAAACATTATCACTGAACAATAAAACATGAATGCCATTTTTTAGGCATTTCATAACTTCGGTTTTTGCGTAGCGACCAGGAATTGATACAATAGCAAAATTGAGATCAGGTGTGTTTTTTAAAGCAGAGTCCAACGATCTCAGAATGACTTTCTGTGACCCCGAAATGACCTTGGTTTTATTCTCAAATTGTTCGTTTAGTACTTTGATGGCACTATCAATCGATTCTTGAGTTTCAGCCCGAATGCCGATAATAAGATCATTACTTGTACCACTTAGGAAAACATCATCGGTAAGAATCCCTGATTTTTTCATTAATTCCTTGTTGTGATCCGTACCCATCATAACTGCAGCTTGTTGTACACCCGCAACGTCATTGAGTCGACTCGAGAACAACATTAAAGTAACGGAATCAAAATATGCATTAGCTTTTACTAGATTGTGGATCATTTAGATTGTACCTCCCACTTGAATACCATGCATCAATCCCACCAGAAAATCAGCGCCTGATGAGTGTCCCATTGAAGCGATTTGTTTAAGGACTGGAATGATTTCTTTTTTGTTTCGGGTTTGTTCTTGAAGATGGATAACCCTTTCCATAAAGCGCCCTTGAAAGGCATTCTTTAAATAAGACTGACTGACTTCAGTTGTTGAACATAAATGAAGTTGTAGCGCTTCAACAAGTTTGCTTCTCAATTCTAATAACGTATTACATTGCGAGAAATACGTTGATACCAGCAAACCACATAGAAAATCATCTCCTGAAGGGGTCAGTCCTTCACCGGTTCCTAACAATTTAAGACATCCATCGATGTAGTCTTGGTTTTTGGACTGTCGTAATTGACCAAAGGTGTCTCTCATATATTCGCCAAGAACGGAGAGTGGGACAGTCTGATTGCTTTGCTGGGCTTTCCATGACTTAACAAGCTCGCCCTTTAGATGTTCAGAAGAGATAAATCGTTCAAGAACTAACTTAAGTCGGTCTAAGTCATTATCGTTTAGACCGCGAACCTTGGTTAAATCATAATCATAAGCATTGGCATTATAGAAATCAAAGGCTATACCTTGAGATAATAGGTAGCCGTTTTTGAACTGTACATTTTGGACATCTTGGCCAAACAACAATTCAAATTCTGAAGCAGAAAGATCTAACACAATGCTCATTGGTGTTTTCATCGAATCACGGTGCTGTAATGTGACCATATCATCCAGACAAACAAGATTGAGACTGTTCTTAAATGATGAATGAACCATTAAGTTGTGCGTACCTTCTGAGAGATCCAAATGATGTTTAGGAAAAGAAAGAATTCGTTTGTTCATAGCTTCCTTTCTCATAGTCCTATTTTCTCATTTCGAAGTACCAATCAACAATGGTTAAGCCATCTGAAAATACTCACTGTTATTTGGGTAATATGACTAATTTTGTACAAAACAAGTAATCCTACTGAGGTTCTTATTGTGCAAGCTAACTAGTTTGGTTAAGTAATGGCCTCTTAATAGAAATTTAAGGTCAGAAAACTGGTTTTCATGAGTTTGTATGTAGAATCATAAATAAAAAGTTGAAAATCAATCTAGAAAGGCGAAAAAAACATTGGATTCAATCTTGATTGTTAAGTCAAAATCTAAAAAATGGAAGACTGATTTGAGTGAATATTGTCTTTTTGGGCACAATAAACAAAGAAATAGAAATCGAATTATGCATATCAACGGTGTATTTCCTTTACAATAACAATAT
>CAZXTB010000047.1:0-8499 GCA_964643535.1 uncultured Erysipelotrichaceae bacterium
TACTCATCGTACAAGCAATAAACTTAACACCCAATTCATTACAGCTCTTCATCATAAGATCCAAAGAATCTACATTCTTTTGTTTCATGATGAACTTGATCATTTCAGGACCCATACCCATCATGTTCATATTGGATAAAGGAAGATGCTTCGTCCCTCTTGGCATCATAAACCCAAACATTTTTTCAATAAGATTCTTTTTAACTTTAACATGAGCAGCTTTACGTAAGACATTCAATCCCCAGAAGGTAAAGAAGATGGTAACCTTCTTGCCTTGAGCAGCAGCACCTTGTGCAATGATCATCGAAGCCAATGCCTTATCAAGTTCTCCTGAGAATAAAACGATGGTGGCATTTTCTTGATTATTAGCTCCTGTACTTAAGGTAGCTTGATCTTTCTTGCCTTTTAAGATTTCAGCGATGTATTTATTGCCTTCTAGATTTAATGAGACCAGGGTATGACCATTGGTCTTACACCAGTTTTCAACATCCATTGAATAACCTGGGTCTGTCGCGATGATCTTAACGGTATCTCCAGCAGCGATGTTTTGAACAGCTTTATAGGTCGCTAGTAATGGACCTGGACACTGCATCCCAGTCACATCGATGGTTTCTACTTTTCCTGTTGCGATCACTTTTGCTTGACCTGTTGTTTCATCCACTTTAGCGGCGCCTATTGTAGTACGATTCGCTGAATTTAAGACATACTTGAAAGCCTTATATGAACTATAGCCTCCGGATACATTGTATAGATTGGTGAAGCCATTGCCTTTTAAGATGCGAATGGCCACATAAGCACGTAGACCAACTTGGCAATTCACATAGATGGCTGTGTCTTTTGAGACTTTGATTTCAGATAAACGATCACGCAATTCATCGACTTCGATGTTTGTCGCATTTCCAATATGACCTGTACTGTATTCAATCGGTGTACGGACATCTAGGAAATAAGCTCCTGAGGTCACCAAAGCATCGATTTGACTAGGATAAGCTACTTTATACTCTCCTTCAACAACGTTCTCTGCGATATAGCCTAGGATATTGACAGGATCTTTCGCGGATGAGAATGGAGGTGCATACGCCAATTCTAAATCAGAAAGCTGAGTGACCTTGGCTTTGCATTTAATAGCTGTCGCAATAACGTCAATTCTCTTTTCAGTTCCATCTTGACCTACAGCTTGAGCCCCTACGATTTCTAAGGTCTCCGTGTTATAGATGAGTTTAAGCGCGATGTTGGTGGCATTTGGATAATAAGACGCATGATTGTTTCTGTGCGCATGGATCGCTTGAACAGGGATCTTTCTCATTTCAGCCATACGTTGATTGTTGCCAGTCGCTGCAACTGTTAAATTGAATACTTTTAAAACGGAAGTTCCTAAGGATCCGTTGTATTGAACATCTTTTCCGTTGATGATATCGGCGACGATTCTTCCTTGACGATTTGCAGGCCAAGCCAAAGCAATCGCAGTATCGACATGAGCGACCGCGTCTTTTACTTGGATCGCATCGCCTATGGCGTAGATTCCTTCTACGATCTCATTGGTCTTCCCATCCATAACTTGTAATTTAGAAGTCGTTGCGATATGTCCACGAGGTCCTACTGCTAAGTCTGCTTTTTTAGCTAAGGAGTTTTCTGGTACGACTCCGATCGCTAAGATGATGAGATCTGTTTCGATGGTCTTTCCGGATTCTAGATTAACGTTTTTACCTTGATTGGAGAAATTGAGTAAACCATCTCCTAAGACAAGATGAACCCCATGGGTATTCAATTCTTGATGAACGAGTTGAGCCAATTCAAAATCGATTGGAGCCATAACTTGAGGCATCTTCTCGACGATGGTGACTTCGATACCACGCTCTACAAGGTTCTCAGCCATTTCAACCCCAATGAAGCCTCCGCCTACGACGACAGCCTTCTTAGGATGTTTTGAATCGATGAAATGGAAAATCGCATCGGTATCAGGAATGTTTCTCAATGTAAATAAATTGGTAGCTTCTTTTAGACCTTCTAGTGGAGGTACGATGGGTTTTGCTCCAGGAGATAGAATCAACACATCATAAGATTCAGTATAGATTTCTCCAGTTTTCGTTTTCTTAACAGAGACCGTTTTATCAGCACGATTGATATCGACCACTTCAGAGAAGTTACGAATATCCATTTTAAAGCGTTCGGTCATCCCGTCAACGGTTTGAACCAATAGATCATCGCGATCGGTGATGACCTTTCCGATGTAGTAAGGCAGTCCACAATTGGCGAAACTGATGTACTCATCTCTTTCAAACATAATGATCTGATCTTCTTCACTTAATCGACGAAGTCTAGCAGCAGCGGTAGCACCGCCAGCAACGCCCCCAACAATAAGAATTTTTTTCATTTTAATAAGCCCTTTCTTGTAAAGATAGTCCATAGATAGTTTAGTCACTTTGATGATTTTCTACAAGCAAAAAACATAAAAAACTTACGAATTTGTGAAAATTCTCCAAACTTTATAATATTCTCAATTTTTTCACAAAAAAAGACCCGAAGGCCTCTTTTTTTAGGGGGAAACAATGAAGAAGGGTAAATCAGACTCAGCATATTTTTCTATAGACAAGTTCCTGCTCAACTTGTTTTTTAAAGAGGTACTGATCTGAAGGGGAAATGTTAGTTAGCACTTTGAGCGGTTCTCTTGAGTGAACCAGCAATTAAGGAATTAAGCTCCCATAAACCAAGGATAATCTTTTTCAGGAGTTTTTTCATCAGGAATGCTCCTAGACTTTTGTTTGTCTAAAACCATTATAAAAAGCAATCATGGCTGAATTATGACATGATTGCGGCTTTATTTTGAAAGTGGATGATGCAAAATCAAGTCGATGTTTTTTCTTAAGTGTTCTGGTCTTAAAGGTAAGATGAGCTCATGACGGGCATAATCGAAGAAAGGCACGATGATGGGCTTATGGGAAGTCAATAGTCTTAGGCAACTTTCTAGTTTAAGGTCAGAAGCTTGATCACTTAGTAAGATCCCTGCTTTAGACATCGATACCGCTAAAGTATCGGTAAGAAGCTGGTGCTGATCAAGATTGGATTCATCTGGAGAAATGGCCGTAATCAAAAGATGTTTGATCTTGGTTTGATTACATGGAAAGAAAGTAGATTTAAAGATGGATTTATTAAGGGAGTTGTTGACGAAAACGATGCTAGAAACAGATAAGGTATGGATCTTTGAATAGACGATGTGATTAAGCGGGGTCTGTTGAGAAAGAACCAAGACTTCTTTTGATCCATCAAATTGATCCAGTAGATCTAAGGAAGCTTTAATCATTTTATCAGTCTTACCCATCATACTCACCAAAACCAATTTGGGTAACCTACGATCAAATAGGTCGATATCTCCACAAGTATAAATAAACAAAGGCGCATTTTGACCTAGGTCATGAAAGAAACTGATGGGATATTCTTTCTCATATCGATTGTAGATCCTAATACGAGGTTTGAGTTGAGCGAAAGAAGCCTCTGTTTCTCGTCTTAGTAAGCCATATACCATAGGAAAGAACTCTACAAATTTCATCGCAGAGAAATGGGTATGGTAAAAGGTTTGAACGTCTAAGAGTTCAAGAAGATTGTCTTTGGTGATGAGACGATTGACTTCATTTTCATCCTGAACAAGTTTCTTGAGGATGGCATAGTTGATGGCCAATAGTCGATTAAGTTGATTTTGATTCATTGGTGATGATTTAAATTGAGCTCCAATAGTTTTCTGTAGTCATCGATAACGTGTTGAGGAGATAAGATCTTCATTTGATCGCTAAAGGTAAACAACCATCCATAAAAGGTTGGGCTCGTTTGTATCTTTAGTTTAACAGAGAAATGTTTATCATCATAGGGGATGACCTCAATCTGTTTTCCATAATGATCAAGTATGACCCCAATCAATTCATTTTTAACCTTCAAAGTAACGGTCTCATTAGATCCAGAATACATATCGAAGATACCCGCGATGTGGCTTGCGAGATTCAATTCAACAGGGACAGGTATTGTCTTATACTCAGATTGAGTGACTTGTTCCATCTTATCGATACGATAGGAGGTAAAGTCTTGATGTTTCTCATGATAAGCCACCAAGTAGTATTTATCATCGTCCCAAATCAAACAAACAGGATTTACGGTATAAAAGCCTCCACTTTTACGCATGACTTTATCCTTCTGGATGTTGATGTCGAAGTATTTAAACTTAAGTTGACGCTTCTCACTGATGGCTTGATGGATCTCGTTGACAGAGAAGTAGATCTTCTCATTGTCGGTCTTAGGACGTTTGGTGACCAAGACTTGCTGTTGAAGCTTCTGAGCCTCATAGATACTGACACTAGAAGTAACAAGCTTCCCTATCAACTCTTGGCTTTTTCTTTCAGTTATGAATTTGGCAGCCAAAACCGCATCGACGAGTAACTTAAGCTCAGGGAGTTCAAATTGACGATCGCCTATAAAATAAAGGTTTTGTTTAGCTCGTGTCGTGATGATATCGACACCTGTACTTTCAAGTAATTTGATGTATTGATAAATACTCTTGCGTTCTGTTGAAATGCCTTCCGCTGATAGCATATTCATAATGGCTTTTACGGAGAGTTGATGTTGTTCATCACTGTGTTTTGATAAGATGTCCCAAACCTTTAATAACTTAAGTTGATTTTTCCCTGCAGTGCTTTGTAAAACATCCTGATCTTCTAAGTCCAAATTAGGTTTAGGTGTACTCATGATGATCCCCTTTTAATTGACTCTATTGTACAACCCTTTGGACAGATAAACAAGGATTCCTCATGTCAAAACACTTTCAAACAGAACTCTTTTCTCATATAATGAATCTAATGAAATGAGGATCTTATGGAAACACTCTTAGAACGATTTATCAGATATGCTAAAATCAATACCCGCTCAGACGAAAGCAGTTCGACTGTCCCTTCTACACAAAGCCAAGTCGAGTTCGCCCGTCTCTTAGAAAAGGACTTAAAAGCGCTAGGTTTATCAGAAGTTAAGATCAATCCCAAAAACAGTTTTGTAAGTGCAACCTTAGCGTCAAACGTGGATTTCCCAGTAGATTCAATAGGCTTCATCGCTCACTATGATACGGCTGACTTCAATGCAGAAAACATTCAACCCAAGATCATAGAGAATTATGATGGAAAAGACATCTTGCTTAACCAGGACTTAAACATCGTCTTATCCCCAAGTGTTTTTCCTAGTTTACTTGACCTAAAAGGTCATACATTGATTACCACCGATGGGACAACCCTTTTAGGGGCAGATGATAAAGCAGGTCTCGTTGAAATCATAGAAGCCATGATTTTCTTGATGAAACATCCTGAAATCAAACACGGAAAAATTAAGATCGCCTTTGGACCTGATGAAGAAATTGGAAGAGGCGCTGATCTCTTTGAAGTCAAAGATTTCGATACAGCCTTTGCCTATACGATGGATGGGGCAACTTGTGGTGAATTGGAATACGAAAGCTTCAACGCAGCCAAAGCCACAGTGAAGCTTCATGGGGTCTCCGTTCATCCAGGAAGCGCTAAAGATACAATGATCTCAACCAGTAAACTGGCCATGGAATTTGATGCCTTATTACCTCAAAACGAAGTTCCTGAACATACAGAAGGAAGAGAAGGATTCTATTTCTTAGCCGGTTTATCGACTGAAATCGAAGAAGGTGTTATGCATTATATCCTTCGTGATCATGATAAAGCCAAGTTCAACTTAAGAAAAGAACAGATATTAAAGAATGTGGCCTATCTAAACGACAAATACAAAGCAGAAAGATTTACTGTGACCCTTACGGATCAATACTACAATATGAAAGATGTGATCCAAAATGATATGCGTTCAGTAGATTTGGCTTTAAAAGCGATGAAGAATCTTGGGATAGAGTCTAAGATAGCGCCTATTAGAGGAGGCACTGATGGATCTAAGATCTCCTTTATGGGGATTCCTACTCCTAATCTATTTACAGGGGGTGCCAACTATCATGGGAAATATGAATATGTCTCATTGGATGTGATGAATAAAGCTGTAGAGACCATTGTAGAGATCGTTAGACTAAATGCCTTACCAAGAAAAGACTGAATCAGTCTTTTCTTTTAGTCTAAGAAAAAACCCGTTTAGTTAACGGGTCTTTCTAAGAAACTATCGATGGTATAAATATTCGTACGCGTAGGCTCAACAATGAGCTTACCACTGGCGATCAATTCGATGAAGATCTCTGTCAATTCAGGATCGAATTGAGTCCCAGAATTACGTTTGATCTCATTGATGGCGTAATCTGTATCCATATTGATCTTATACTGACGATCTGAGGTAATCGCATCGAAGGCATCTGCCAAGGCAATACATCTTGCCCCAAACGGAATGGCTTCTCCAGCGATCTTTCTAGGATAGCCTTTCCCATCCCATCGTTCATGATGACCGATGACACTTGGGATAACCTTAGAGAATGAAGGTAAATACTTGATGATCGTAATCGAGAGATCCACATGTTTCTTCATGGTTTCATATTCTTCTGTGGTCAAGCGAGAGGTCTTCGTTAAGACATTCTCAGGAACACCGATCTTACCGATATCATGAAGTAATGAGGCCAATCTTATGATTTCTATTTCAGAAGGTTTTGAACCTGCTGCTTCTGCGATGGCTGTTGCGTATTTCGCTACACGTTGAGAGTGACCGAAAGTAATATGATCCTTCGCATCGATCGTAGCAGTCAAGGCATAGACGGTCGCCAATTGATTTTCATCTAAAGCGATGCCTTCTTTTGTATCTTCAGAAATGTTTGAATTGTAGAGGACTGTTTTATTGCGTCCACCACGTTTAGCTTCAATCAAAGCCAATCCTGCATGTTTTAGTAAGAGTTTATCATCACTGGCTTGTGTAGGATAGGTACATAATCCACAGCTGACTGTAAGGCTTCTAGCGGATTCATCAGGGGCTGAAACAGAGGTCTGTTCAATAACGACACGGATTCTTTCCATCAAATCATAGGCCTTCTTCGTATCGGTATTAGGCAAGATAACCGCAAAGATATCCCCAACATAGCGACATACGATTCCGTTATCTCCTACGACTTGTTTAACTTTCGCAGCGAGCTTGGTTAAGGCTGTATCCCCAGCGTAGTGACCATATAGATCATTATAGACATTAAACATATCAATACCCGTTAGAGCCAAGGAGACATTGTTTGTCTTTGATTTACTGGTGACTTCGATCAATTGATCCATAAAATAACGATGATTATACGTATTGGTTAAGGCATCGATGGTGGCTTCTTCTCTAGCCTTTTCAAACAAGATCGCATTGGCGATCGCAATCGAAGCTGTGACACAGATCATGTTGATTTGATCGGTATGAGGGATGTCTCTGATCGAATGGGTATCCTTATGACACATCAATAAGATCCCTATCAATTTTCCGTTGGATTTTAAAGGAACAGCTGTCTCAAATAGGATTCCGTTTAGAGCTCTACGATCTTGATCCCACATCGTCTTAAAGAAGGCATTGGTATCGAGTGCTTTCCCGTTGATGAGTTCATCGTACTGATTGAACCATAAGACAAATGGATGAGTAGGACCTATCTCAAAGGAAACACTTTCTAATTTTCGACTAGAGGCATAGAAAGAATAATTGATACTTTCTGCATCTTTTAAGAACAAATAGTTACGTGGATTTCCACTTACATCCGCTACAGCTCCCATTAAGCTTTCACTGATCTTACTTAAGACAAGGTTATTGGCGATCTGATGGGTAAAGCTACTTATGCGTTCTTCTCGACCTTTTTCTTCTTTATAGAAGAGGTTATCTACCAAAGAATAGATGACTTTAAACAAAGGTTGGAAGACCAACAAAGAAACAAAGGTAACGATCAAGATAAACAAGTTATTGTCTAAACCTGTATTTAAGGTTTCAAAGACAGAGATAAGAGCATTTACAGCGAAGATACTACCAATCGTAATCGCCGTCAACAACATCGTAAAGATAACAGCCTTCGTAATAACGAATTTAAGTTCCAAGACTCGATTACGATAAATCGCATACATGATAAAGACAGAGGCAATACTACCCGCAAAGAAGTCCAAAGGCCACTTCCCAATAACAGGCGCTAAATTAGCCCCAATCCCAATAAAGATAATAAACAAGGCAATGATGATGTTTTTCAATCCACCCATGTATCTTGATTTACGATATTCTTTTTGGGCCAAGAATAAACACATCAACAGTAAGGCAAAGATCAAGACGTAGGAAACATAAGCTCCTAGTCCTAAGGTATATTAAAGTTCGATGAAAGGTGAATAAGGTACTGAAACCATCTCAGCTGAAATCGTGGTAAAGCCCATAATATTAACAACTTGCATCAAGACTTCTAAGATTCCCCAGAAGAAGAGTGATGTGTAACGTTTCATATGAATGAATACAGTAAAGAAGATATAGCCTGTATAAGGAATCAACATCAAGGCCGCAACCATCGTGCGCTGCCAAAATAAG
>CAZXTB010000048.1:0-8390 GCA_964643535.1 uncultured Erysipelotrichaceae bacterium
ATCATAAACGCTTTGGTTTAGAAGTCGATCCTTCTGAGATCTTGATTTGTAATGGTTCTCAGCAAGCTTTCGATTTGATCGCTAAAGTCTTTCTGGAAGTCAACGATACGATCGTGATCGAATATCCTGCTTATTTAGGAGCCCTTCAAAGCTTTGGTTTCTATGAGCCTTCTTATAAAGAAGTGAAGTTGACCCCAACAGGATTAGATCTTAAACAGCTAGAAGAAGCTTTAAAAGACAATCCTAAACTGATGTATGTGGTGCCTAATTTTCAAAATCCTACGGGTTTAACCTATAGTGCTGAGAATCGTAAGGCCATCGCTGAACTCTTAAAGAAAACAGATACGATCTTGATAGAAGATGATCCTTATGGAGAACTTCGTTTCAAAGGCATAGATAATAAACCCATAAAGATGTTGTTGGATGAACAAACCATTATGTTGGGTTCTTTCTCAAAGATCGTTTCCCCAGGTATGAGAATGGGTTGGGTGGTCGCTAAGAAAGAGATTATGGATAAGTTGGTCATCGCTAAACAAGCTTCTGATCTTCATTCTAATTATTTCACGCAACGTATCTTAACCCAATATCTTCAAGACAACGATATAGATCAACACATCAGTAAGATCAAAGACATGTATCTGGCTCAACGCGAACAAATGCTGTCTTCGATCAAGAAGCACTTTGACCCATGCATCATAACGACAGAACCTGAAGGAGGTATGTTTCTATGGGCTACTTTACCTGAAGGCATCTCATCGATGAGTTTGTTTCAAGAAGCGGTCAATGAGAAGATCGTTTATGTCCCTGGAGACCCTTTCTATGTAAATGGAGAAGGCATCAATACCTTACGGCTCAATTACACCAATTCCACGATAGAAGAAATCGATATTGGAATCCAAAGACTCGCTAAAGTATTCAATGAAGCCATAAAAAAGACTAACGTTCGTTAGTCTTTTTTACACCATACGACTTCGTATGGGCTAAGTTCAATGATCTTATGTTCAAGGTTGAACTGTCTTCCTTGAATCAAATCCGTATAATGAGATCCATTGAGATAAGGTCTAAGCACCCAAGTCTCGATTTTCTGATGGAATTCTGAAAAATTATATAAGGCGAAGAAGCTTTCGTTCTCATGAGTTCTTACTAGACAATAGACTTGATGAGAGTTTAGATCCAATGCTTTTTGAGAAGCTTGGCCATCTAATAAAGGTAAGGATTTACGAATCGAGATCATCTGTTTTAAGCTTTGGTATATCTCGAATTCGGATGTGCCTGCTTGCTGTGACTTTTCTGCTCTCTTCCAATCAAAGAAAGGACGATGGACCCAACGACCCTCTGCTTTTTTCGCAGGATCATTAAGATAGGATTGATCATTTAGTGTAGCGATCTCATCTCCTGAATAAATCAAAGGCATGCCTCGATAACTGAGGATCAACGCATGAGCTAAGTTGATTCTTCGAAGTGCTTCCAATCGTTTATAGGTCTCTTTGGTTTCAACAGCTTGCTGAAGACCTAAAAGAGAAGCCAGTGTTCCGTTGGTACGGGCATCATGATTGATGGGGTTGTATTGATAAGGTTCTCCTCTTGAGAAAGAACCTTCAAATTCATTGTCATAGAATCTAATCAAGAACTGTTTATGTGCGTAAGGATCCATCCCAAAAGATCTGATTGCATCTTCATTGAATCCCCATCCGATGTCATCGTGACATCTCACATAGTTCATCCAGGTTCCTTTAGAAGGAATCTTAAAACGATTGGTGTCGATGGTGAGTAGACGAACATCTCGAGAGGCAAAAGCGTGGTAGATGTCCACCATAAGGTTCGCATTATACATGACTTCACATTCAGTTTTATCTTCGCTTCCAAAGTATTTGATGATCTCTTCAGGCTGTACAATGGCTTCACCCAGTAAAGCCAAAGATGGACAGACTTCTTCTTTGATCAAGTTAAACATTCTTAATAGATCATGGATGGGTTCTAGATTACGACAGGATGTATTAAGTTCTTTCCACATGAATGGAATCGCATCCAAGCGAATCATATTGACTCCTAAGTTGGCTAGATAAAGCAAATTATCAACCATCCCATTAAAGACTTTAGGATTCTTAAAGTTTAGATCCCACTGAAAATCGCTAAAAGAGGTAAAGACATATTTCTTGATTTCAGGATAATACGTAAAATTTCCCGGGCATTTATCAGGCAAGACTTCAGGTACCGTTCGATTGTATTGATTAGGAATCTCATCGGTATCATACATGATGAAGTAGTCTTGTTTTTGTTGATCATGCGCTAAAGCAGCTCTTGCCCATTCATGTTCTTTTGCGACGTGATTGACCACATAATCTATACAGATCTTGATCCCATGATGACGATAAGTATCCATGACTTCGACGAAATCCTCTAGTGATCCTAAACGAGCGTCGATTTGTCGATAATCTTCTACCGCATATCCCCCATCATTTTCCCCATCTCTTGGCTTTAGTAAAGGCATTAAATGGATGTAGGTAATTCCTAGATCTTGAAAGTAATCTACTTTCTGGATTAAGTGTTTTAAATCCCCCGCAAACAAATCAATATAGAGGGTCATCCCCACCATATCTTGACTAAAGACCCATAAAGAGTGATGCTTATCCATCTGAACCAATTCAGATTTACGTTGAGCTTTCGCTTGACTCATCAGATCTAAAAGATCTGTATAATCAGATTGAGCTTGTGCACTGGATCCATAGATTTGTGTATATAAGGTCTTTAGTTCGTTTGATTTTCTCATCTTATTTCTCTAAGAAAGCATTTAGTTCCTTTAAACTCGGTAATGAACCAATGGCTCCTTTTTTCAAGGTTGCGATGGCCCCACAGGCATTCGCGCGTTTTAAATAGTGGGTCAACTCTTGAGCCGTGAAAGCTTCAAGGGTCTTCTTCGAATCATATATGCTCGCTAAGAATGCCCCAAAGAAAGCATCACCAGCTCCTGTTGTATCGATTGAGCTCACTTTGAAAGCAGGAACCTTTATCAATTTATGCTTATAGTAAACAGCGCTTCCTTTATCCCCATAAGTCACTAAGATCAGTGAGATGGGATGTTCCTTGGCTAAAGAAGCCAAGGCTACTTCTTCAGAAAGATCGGCTTTTAAAAATACAAGTTCTTCTTCAGAGACTTTTAGGATATCTACAAAGGGAAGAGATTTTTCAATCATCTTTTTTGCTTCATGTAAATCATCCCATAAAAGCGCTCTTAAGTTGACATCAAAACTGACTACTTTTCCTAAATGATGAGCATATTTAAGCATATCCAAAGTTGTACTACGGGCTGGTTCATCGCTCAAAGAGACGGAACCACAATGAAAAGCATCTGACTCATCGATCTTATGTTGAAAGAGAGGATTGAAGCTTACTGAGACATCAGCCCCGTTTTTACGATAGAAGCTAAATGAACGTTCACCACCTTCTCCTAACGATACGATCGCCAAGGAAGTGGGATACATAGGATTTAAGATGAGACCACTTGTATCTACACCTTTTGAATCTAAAACTGACTTTAGGAAACGACCATAATGATCGTCTCCTACTTGGCCTACAAAGGAAGCATCCACCCCAAGATTCTTTAGCGCTACTGCCACATTGGCAGGAGCTCCCCCTGGATTGAATTCACACACGGGGTAACCTTTATCTGAGGTTCCATAAGGAGTCACATCTACCAATAATTCTCCAAATGTGCATACTTTCATAACTACTTAACCGATCCTTCTACCATACCTTTAATAATGTGTTTTTGAGCTGATAAGAAGAAGAAGACGACAGGAATCAGAGCCATCAAGATGGCCGTCATCATTAAGTCCCAAGAGACTAAGAAGGCTCCTGCGAAGTTATTGACCGCTAAAGGCAAGGTCTGAACTGGTGTTCCTTTTCCTAAAACCAACATCGGTAATAAGAAGTCATTCCAGATCCAAATCCCATTAAGAATTAAAATCGTTACGTAAATAGGTTTCAAGATCGGTAATACGATGTAGAAGAAGGTACGAATCTTTCCACATCCATCCATATAAGCTGCTTCCTCAATCTCATGAGGAATAGATTTCATAAATCCATGAAACATAAAGATCGACATAGAAGATCCAAATCCAATATACGCTACGATGATTCCAAAGTAGCTACGCAACATCGTAATCCCTGTGGCTTGTTGGAAAATACCAAACCATTTAACCAAAGGAAACATAACCACTTGGAAAGGGATAACCATCGCCGCAACAAACATCATAAAGATGGCGGTCGATAATTTTGTCTTCGTACGTAATAAGACCCAAGCTGCCATCGCTGAGAATATGGTAATTCCAGCTAAGGAGAAGAAGGTAATGACGATCGAATTGACTAAAGCTTGAGAATATCTAATGTTTACGTTATTTAGAATTGAAGTGATGTTGGTAATCAATACGCCCCAGTTTTGAGGTAGGGCCAAAGGATGTGAAATGATTTCATTGTTTGTTTTTGCTGCATTGATTAAAACCAAGATCAATGGGGCGATAAAGAAGGCCATCAAACCCAGCGTAAGCAATTCAGCTACATTTTTCGCAATGATCTTATTGGTGTAAGCTCTCTTATTACTCATTATAGTTCCACCTCTCTTCTCTTAGTCACAATAACTTGGATCAGTGAGAAGGTCACCAAGACCAAGAAGAAGACAATAGCTTTGGCTTGAGCCTGAGCTGTATTTAGTCCGACACTGCTGGTTTCAGCGATATGCATCGCCAATAAGGTAGTGCCTTTAATGGCTTGTCCCATAAACATCGTTGATGGACCACCATTGGTCAACGAAACGTTGACATCGAATTGTTTAAATGAGTTGACCAAAGTTAAGAACAAGGTGATCGTAAAGGCCGGCATAACCATAGGAATCGTAATGGCTCTAAAACGTTGCCAAGCATTGGCTCCGTCGATTTGAGCAGCTTCTAACAATTCCGCTGGAACATTTTGAAGGGCCGCGATATAGATCATCATGACATACCCTGCATATTGCCATGTAGAGACGATAACCATGGCGATAATGGCTGTTTTCGAGTCACCCAATAGTGTCTTGCTTAAGGCGCTGATTCCCGTTAAAGATGCAAAGCTAGGAACGAATTGATTGAAAATGAACTGCCAAATGTACCCCAAGATAATTCCACCAATAACGTTCGGCAGGAAGAAACCTGCGCGATAGATATTACGATATTTGAGTTTGGATGTTGCCAACATCGCTAAGGCAAAGGCAATAACATTGACGCTAACGATATTGAGCACAGTATAAATACTCGTAATCATTGTGGCATATAAGAATTTAAAGTCTTTGAAGGCGTCGATATAGTTTTTAAACCCTACCCAATCAATGGAAGGTTGTGCCGTTGCTGACCAATTGGTAAATGAATAATACAACCCAATCGAGAATGGGATAATTTGAACCATAAAGAAAGAGAACAATGCCGGAAAAAGGAAGATCCAGAATACCATTCTCTGGATAAACATATCTCTCTCAAGGCCTCGTGCAGGATCTTTTTAAAGAGGTTTAGCAGTTTTTTCATAGTTTGCTCCTTAATGGGAAGAAAGGGGTAGGCGAACCTACCCCTTACTTAATAATGATAAGACTAGTGCGTTGTCGCGTATGTTGCTAAAGCATCATGCAACAAGGTTGTGAATTCTTCTACGGTTACAGCTTTTTGAGCCAATTGATCATAGATAGGACCTAAAGTACTGTCACGGAAATCTCCAGTGAACAAGTATTGGTTCCAAGAATAGATCTTACCAGCAGCAGCCCAAGCTTGAACGGATTTGCTCAATTTGCCAGCAGGTTGTAAAGTAATGTTTTTGAAAGCAGGGATCATACCGGCTTTATTGACCATGTAATCCTGTCCTTCAGCAGTGAAAACCATATCGGACAAGAAGTCTTTTACAGCTTCCAAATTCTTGGAGTCTTTATTAACAACGTACCAAGCAGGTGCAGAAACGAAGATACCATCAGTAACAGCTTTGGATGAACCGTGAGGTGCGAAAGCCATTTCGAATGTAGCGTCTTTTAAGTTTCCATCAACCCAGTTGCCTTGGTGTAGGAAAACGGATTTCTGATTCAAGAATGCGCCGACCTGTGAATCATAGTTCCCAGTGGTCAAGACAGTTTGATCAGCATAGGTGAACAATAAGTTAACCCAATTAGCATAATCTGACAAACGTGTAGCATCGATGGTTCCATCGAGCAAAGCATTCGCAACATCTTTGCTTCCATATGGCAAGCCATTGGACAATAAGGAGTTGAAATTATGGTGAGCAGTAACCCAGTACATACCAGGACCAGCAGCCATAGAAACGACAGAATCAATACCTAATTCAGCTTTCTTGGATTCCAAGATTGCCAATGCTGATACATAACCATCATAGCTAGTCAATGTAGCAGGATCGATACCAGCTTGGGTTAGCAAGTCAGCGTTGTAAGCCATGCCCCAGCCTTCGATTGCAACTGGGAAACCAACAACTTTAGCACCATCTTTATAAGCAACATCAGTCTGAGCAACCCAATCAGAACCTGTTAAGTCAGCAACGATGGCTTTCCATTCGTTGTAAGCTTCAGGACCGTCAATAGGGAAGATGTCAGGCATTGTGCCAGCAGCGTAATCCGCTTTCAGAACATCGCCCAATGTGCAGGAACTACCACCACATGAAGTGACGATGACTTTAACGCCTGTCTTAGCTTCATAAGCAGTCGCATAAGCTTGGATGGCAGCATCGATTTCCGGTTTGTTTTGCTTCCAAGTGATAACGATTTGTTCTTTTTTAGGAGTACAAGCCGTCATGGAGATCAAGACCATAATCATAGATAATAATACTAACAGTTTTTTCGTTTTACCCTCCTGTTGTATGTCCTTATTATAGGTGTAAACGCTTCCAGTTCTCAATCTAATTTTTATGTAATCGTTTACAAGATAATGATGTTAAAATAGAGTCATGAGTACCATCGATGAAGTCGCCTTTCTGGCTAAAGTAAGTGTCGCAACCGTTTCTCGCGTGATCAATAACAACACAAATGTTGCTCCTGAAACGAAGGAACGTGTTTTAAATGCCATTGCTCGTTTAAAGTATCAACCCAATGCAATGGGGTCCCTTCTTAGAAAAGAACATACAGGTATGATCTTGATTCTTCTACACAGTGTAGACAATCCTTTCTTCTCTCCGATTGTCCAAGGAATCGAATACTTTGCCCAATCCAATGGGATGAATGTCTTGATTTGTACGACCTATGGCGATAAGACCAGAGAGAAACACTATCTAGATTTATTGAAGTCTCATTTCGTTGATGGATTACTCTTGATTACCAATACACTTACCTGTGAAGAGCTTAATGAGCTCAATAGGAACTACCCTGTTGTTCAAGTGGTAGAGTACTTACCTGGTTGTGATGCCTCTTTCTTTTCAATAGATTTTTATAAAGCTACCATTTCACTTATCGATCGTTTGATTGAAAAAGGTAATCAACAGATTGCCTTTGTTCATGCGGGTTTATCAGACATCGTTTCAACGAAGAAGAAGTATCAAGCCTATTGCGATGTATTGAGAAAACATAAGCTAGAACCCATCGTCGATGAAAACTCTGAACATGTCTTTGGTTACGAATCTGGTAGAACCATTACACGAGATCTTCTAAAGAAGAACCCTTCCATTACTGCCTTTTTCGCAACCTCTGATTTGATCGCTTGTGGCATCATGGATGAGTTAAAAGATCAAGGCTTCCGTGTTCCTCAAGATAAAGCCGTCATCAGTTTCGATAACACGATCTTCTCAACGATCGTACAACCACATCTAACAAGCGTTGACGTAAATGGATTTCAATTGGGTTATCAATCCTTAGAGTATCTAAAAAAACGCATCAACGATAAAAAGTTTACCGAAAAAATCGAAGTCTATTTGCCTTATGTCATTCATGAGCGAGAATCATCTTAAAGATCCTGTGGATCTTTTTTTAAGCCATAAAAAAACAGCTCGTATGAGCTGTTTTGATGTTTGTTTGTAAGATTACTTGATGATGGTAGTAACGTTACCAGCACCAACAGTACGGCCACCTTCACGAATGGAGAAGGTAGTACCTTGTTCAACAGCGATCGGGGAAATCAATTCGACTTCCATTTGAACGTTATCGCCCGGCATAACCATTTCAACGCCAGCAGGCAGTTTAATGACACCGGTTACGTCGGTAGTACGGAAGTAGAATTGCGGACGGTAGTTCGCAACGAACGGTGTATGACGACCGCCTTCTTCTTTACTCAAAACGTAAACTTGGCAAGTAAAGGTTGTGTGTGGTTTAACTGAACCTGGTTTAGCCAAAACTTGGCCACGTTCGATTTCTTCACGGTTGACGCCGCGGAGCAAAGCTC
>CAZXTB010000049.1:0-8376 GCA_964643535.1 uncultured Erysipelotrichaceae bacterium
TGATCTAAACTTGCCTAATTACATGTCCAACATCGTTACTGTTTGGATTCAACAAAACGGGATCACCCATGCTTCTCCGGATGCACTAAGCTACAATGGCTATGATTTCATTCACACCTTAGCCACCGATGAACAAAAGATTCTATTGGATAATTCATATACCTTGATTACAGCACCTACTGCTGCTGACATCGAGAAATATCCATTTGCTGCTTCCAATCAGATTTATATCCTCAATGAAAATCTCACGGCTGATCAAAGATCTCAGTTGGATAAAACTTTTGGACAATCCATCTGGACCATGATTACGATTGCGAAATCCATGGGTTCTGGAGATGGTAGTGGTTCACTATCGATGACAGACATCGATGTGACGAAACTTTATGCCTTAACCCCAACCATAAAAATGATCCCTGCTGTTGGTTTATTGGGAGCTCAAGCGACTTCTGGTGCTGTAAGCGAAACCCTTCTTAAACAAACTGGTGTCGTTATAGCGAAAGCCTTCTACACTGAATTAGGTGTAGATATGGATGCTAAACAAATGAATTACATCTTAGGTACAGGAACCATCATGCTGTTGATTACCTTATTGGGTGCTCTAGCGATGATTACTGTGGTCTTTATTTCTTCTAGAATCGGTGCTGCTCTTTCTAGAAACCTAAGAAAAGATATCTTTAATAAGGTTGAAACCTTCTCCAACGAAGAGTTTGATCATTTTGCTTCCTCTTCCTTAATCACTCGTACCACCAATGATGTGACTCAAGTTCAAATGTTGATCACGATGGGGATAAGGATCTTATTCTATGCCCCAATCTTAGCGATTGGTGGTGTATGGATGATCTTTAAAACCAACACCTCAATGGTTTGGATCATTGGCTTAGCGGTTACCTTATTGATCGCCATGATCACTGTGATCTTCTCAGTTGCTGTTCCTAAATTTAAAATGACTCAGAAACTGGTCGATCAATTGAATTTGGTCGCACGTGAAGGTTTAAGTGGTTTGATGGTAGTCCGAGCTTTCGGTAACCAAAAATTCGAAGCCAAGCGCTTCGATAAAGCCAATCGTAATTTAGCGGATACCTTATTGTTTGTGAATCGTGTCATGATCGTCTTAATGCCTTTCATGATGTTGATCATGAACCTAACGGTTATCCTGATCGTATGGTTTGGAGCTAAACAAATCGATGCCTCTAATCTACAAATCGGACAGATGATGGCCTTTATGCAATATGCAATGCAAGTCATCATGAGCTTCCTTATGATCTCGATGGTATTTATCATCTTGCCTCGTGCTGAAGTTTCAGCTTCTCGTATTGCCGATGTCTTGGCCGTTAAAAACAAGATCGTTGATCCAGAAAGTCCTAAATCTTTCGATGAAAGTAAGATCGGTATCATAGAATTCAATCATGTATCCTTCCGTTACGGTAAAGCCAATGAAGATGTGCTTCATGATGTAACCTTTACCGCTAAACGTGGTCAAACAACGGCCTTTATCGGATCTACTGGTTCAGGTAAGAGTACCCTCATCAATCTTATTCCTCGATTCTATGATGTGACTGCTGGATCGATCACAGTCAACGGTGTAGACATAAGAGAAGTAACCCAACATGACCTTCATGAGACCATCAGTTATGTCCCTCAAAAAGGGATGTTGTTATCAGGCAGTGTCAATTTCAACTTGAAATATGGCAAACAAACAGCCACTGATGAAGAAGTCAAGAAAGCAGCGGATATCGCTCAAGCCACAGACTTCATCACTCAAAAAGAAGAAGGCTTTGAAACCAACATCGCTCAAGCTGGGGCGAATGTCTCTGGTGGACAAAAACAACGTCTATCGATTGCGAGAGCTTTGGTTAAAGGAGCTCCTATCGTTATCTTCGATGATAGTTTCTCTGCCTTAGATTTTAAAACCGATCAACGTTTAAGAGAAGCTCTTCATAAAGAGCTTAGAAATACGACCTTATTGATCGTGGCACAACGTGTCTCAACGATCATGAATGCCGATCAAATCATCGTCTTAGAAGAAGGTAGAGTCGTTGGGACAGGCACTCATCATGAACTATTGAAGAGTTGCCCTACTTACTATGAAATCGCTTCTTCACAGTTATCACAGGAGGAATTGGCGTTATGAGTCAAAACAAAAAATTCGAACAGCCTAAACGCCAAGGCGGGGGCCCTATGGGCGGTCCGATGGGGGGAATGGGCGGTAGTGGTGAAAAACCAAAAGATGCAAAGAAAACATTAAAGAAATTATTAAAGTATCTTAGTCCTTATACAGTAGGTTTAGTCTTTGTATTGATCTTCGCCATAGCATCCACCGTATTCACAGTGGTTGGACCTAAAATCTTAGGAGAAGCAACAACCATCTTGGTTACAGGTATGATGAGTAAGATCACCAATTCTGGAACCATCGATTTTACAGGGATAGGTCGTATCATCATCATCTTGATTGGTCTCTATCTAATCAGTGCCATCTTCAACTATATCCAAGGCTTCATCATGACCAAGATCTCCAACAACGTAACTTATAACTTACGTAAGGAAATCAACGCTAAGATCGAACGCTTGCCTTTCAGTTATTTCGATCGTCACAATTATGGGGAAGTACTTTCTCACATAACCAATGACGTCGACGCCATCAACATGAGCTTATCTCAAGGGATTACCCAACTGATTACTTCGGTTACATCCATCATAGGGATCTTGATCATGATGTTCTCCATCAATTGGCAAATGTCCTTGGTGGCGATGTTGGTGCTTCCTTTCTCTGCTGTTTTGATAGGAACCATCATGAAGTTCTCTCAGAAGTACTTTAAAGCTCAGCAGAAATACTTAGGCTTGGTCAATGGCCAAGTCGAAGAAATGTATTCTAATCATGTCATCGTAAAATCATTCAATGGGGAAGCTCAAGCGGTTAAGAACTTCTCAGAATACAACGATGAACTTTATAACTCCGCTTGGAAGAGTCAATTCTTCTCAGGCATGATGCAACCCTTGATGAGCTTTATCGGCAACATCGGTTATGTCGCCATTGCGATCATGGGCGGTTATTTCGCTGCTCAAGGCACTTTGTCGATCGGTGCGATTCAGTCTTTCATTCAGTATATGCGTTCATTTACCCAACCGATTGCTCAGATCGCTTCTCAATCGAATGCCTTACAATCCACCTTGGCTGCCAGTGAAAAGATCTTCGCTTTGCTTGAACAAGCAGAGGAAGAACCTGATCCAGTGGATGCCTTATCGATTGAAGACATCAAAGGCGATGTGGCTTTCGCTCATGTTAAATTTGGATACAGTGCTGAAAAGACCGTCATCAATGACTTCAAAGCCAGTGTAAATGCAGGTCAGAAGATTGCCATCGTAGGTCCTACCGGAGCTGGTAAAACCACCATGGTTAAACTTCTGATGCGTTTCTATGACGTTACAGATGGCGCCATCTTGGTCGATTATCTAGACATCCGTCAGTTTAAACGTAATGATCTAAGAAAAATGTTTGGGATGGTTCTTCAAGATACTTGGCTCTATAATGACACCATTCGTGAGAATATTCGATATGGTCGATTAGACGCTACCGACGAAGAAGTCTACACTGCCGCTAAAATGGCTCAAGTTGATCACTTCGTTCAGACCCTTCCTGAAGGTTATGATATGATCCTCAACGAAGAATCCTCAAACATCTCCGCAGGTCAAAAACAGTTGATGACCATCGCAAGAGCGATCTTAGCCAATCCTAAAGTCTTGATTCTAGATGAAGCGACTTCTTCTGTCGATACACGTACAGAAATCCTCATTCAGAAAGCCATGGACATCTTAATGGAAGGTCGTACGAGCTTCATCATCGCTCATCGCTTGTCTACCATCCGTAATGCGGATCTCATCTTGGTCATGAACTTAGGAGATATCGTAGAATCCGGAACCCATGAAGAACTCTTGGCTAAAGGTGGCTTCTATGCCAACTTATACAACAGCCAGTTTGAAGCAGGCGAAGAAGAATTTG
The DNA here is from genome assembly GCA_964643535.1 of uncultured Erysipelotrichaceae bacterium. Lineage (GTDB taxonomy): Bacteria > Bacillota_I > Bacilli_A > Erysipelotrichales > Erysipelotrichaceae > UBA2212. The sequence goes on from CAZXTB010000049.1 coordinate 3,998, forward strand.
CTTAATCAAAAAGGATTGATTCAAATCGAATCAATCCTTTTTTTAGTTGATGGATGTGTTATGATTTTAAAGACTTATGGAAAGACTCAATGTATTCATCTCAAGAACCGGCGTGTGCTCTAGAAGACAAGCCGATGTCTATATCAGTGAAAAGCGAGTGCTCGTCAACGGAGAAATCGCCATTTTAGGATTGCAAGTATCAGAAAACGATGTGATTACTTTAGATGGAAAATCCTTAGGTGAGAAATCCCCTCATGTGATCTTGGCTTATCATAAACCCAAAGGCATCACCTGTACGACTGATCCTTTGGTCGAAGGCAACATCACTCAAGCTGTCAAATATCCGATCAGAGTATTCCCTATTGGAAGACTCGATAAGGACTCTGAAGGATTGATTCTATTGACCTCAGATGGAGACATCGTCAATAAGATCTTAAGAGCTGAGAATGCCCATGAGAAAGAATACTACGTTAAAGTCAATTTACCTTTAATGGGAGACTTTAAAGAACTTATGGAAGAAGGCATAGAGATCTATAATCCTGTCCAATCAGAAATGACGGTAACCTTGCCTTGTAAAGTAAAAGTCATCAATGAACAATCTTTCTATATCACCCTTAATCAAGGTCTTAATCGACAGATACGTCGTATGGTCGCAACCTTAGGCTATCGTGTCATTTATTTAAAACGGGTTAGAATCATGCATATAGAGCTTGATGATCTCTCTAAAGGAGCTTATCGACTCTTAACTGAAAACGAGACAAGAATACTATACGAAGCCATACAGTAAAAAAAGGAGTCCTCTCCTTTTTTAAAACCCTTTTGTTTGTCCTCTATAAGGAGGTAGCTTATCTTCTAAATACTCATCGATTCCTGGACCTTTTAATGACCTTAAACGAAAGATCCCATAAAGATAACTTAAGATCAAGATAAGAATCGTAATGGGTAAACCCATCAGTGTATTGGCCCAAACTAAGGTCGTGATGTTATTTTGCGTGTATAAATGAATCTGAATACTCGTTCTCATTAAAAAGAACAGGGTCCATATCCAAGTCACTTCTCGATAAGCCGGTTTGATCGACTTAAGCCAAAACCAGCTTAGTTTCCATCCTCGAGTCAAATGACTTGCATAGGCAGCCATCGGTTTATCTAGGATTAAAGACACTATCGCAATGATCAGAATCAAGGCATTCGTGATGATGCCTGGGATAAAATAATTAGAAGCATTTTTAGCAATAAGCGCTAAGCCGCCTGCTAAACTCACACCAATAAGACCCCCTAAGGCATAAACCCAACTTTGTTTTTTGGTAAAACGATAAAGCCCAAAACCTAATGCTGTCAACGATGCCACCAAAACAGCAGCACTTAAACCAAAGTTTCCGTTTACAAAGAGATAGATAAAAGGAGGTAAGATCGCATCCAAAGTCTTACCAGACAATACCATTTTCAATTCTTCTTTTATTTCTAGGACTAATTTTTTCATATTTCCTTTCAAATCAACGATGTCCTTACTTTACTTAGGCCCATTAAAAAAGTCAATTCAAGCGACCACTTGAATTGATGTTTTATTATAACCATGTCATCTGAACGAAGATAAGAAACAGACCCAACATAAAGCTAGCACTGTTGGCAGCCAAGGCATATAAGATCTTTCTTCCAGTCTTTTTTTGTTTATCGAAGAATTTCCAACAAACTATGACCTCATAGATCCAGATAAAGCCTTCAACCAAGATCAAAACGAAGATTGCACTGATTAAACCTTGGGTTATTAAAGCTACCCCTAAAGTCGCAGTTAAGAAAATCTGAGTGATAAGGTTCATCACTAAGAAAACTTTAAAATTGTGTTTAGACGCGAGCCCAAATAGAAAAAGGATAATCCCCTCTACTAGTAAGGTTGGGATTAAAGTGGTAAAGAACTGTATTGAATAACTTATCAACAGATTAGGTAAAATGATCTTTCCACTGAGTGCATCAAAATGAATGGACATATAGAATGACTCTGTTTGAATCAAATCACTGACAACGACTTTTCCTGAAGTCGTCACTAAAATGATTCTGAATTCATCGGGAATTCTATATCCAAAAGTATGAACCATCGATCCATTGACCAAATCCCCTTGAAGCTTACCAAACAATGGAACTTGTGTTCCACTCACTAAGGCGGGATACCAACCTTGGCTTTCAAGCGATCTTAAACCTTCAATGATTTCAGGATGATCTTGATCGATTTCTCTTTGAATGTCTCCGATATAAGAAGCTCTAACCAATAGATCTAGATAATACACTTCATCGGGTTGATGATCTATGGTGATCTTAAGAACGGGTTTAGGACCCGCATCCGCATAAACCATGCTTATTGATCCAAACAAAAACAGTAAGAAACCAAAAAGAATCATTATCTTTTTCATAGAGTCCCCTTTTACCCATTATAGAACTTGACTCCTAAAGATTCAATCGAAAGCGATATCCCATTCAACACCAAATTCATCGATCACATACCCTAAATAAGAACCCCATGAGGTTACTTCTAATGGACGCTTGACTAATCCATTGCGACTTAAACCTTCAAACACGTTTTGAGCTTGAGCTATAGTATCAGCTTCAAAGTTCATATGAAGATTTTGAACTAAAGGATCAAATGCTTTTTCAAGATCACTCATATAAATGAAGTAATCCCCGATCTGTAGTTCCGCATGCATCACCTTCCCCATCATTTTCTCACTGGGGCAATTCTTCTCATCTATTCTCCACAGTAAGATGGCTTTCCCATCAAAGATCTCAATGTATCGATGAAATGCTTCTTCACAATTACCATTAAACTGAATACTTGTCGCTAGTTTCATAAGAACCTCTTTGGATGTTTTCATCACTTTTTAATATTTTATCACAATGCCCATAAAAGACGTTTCTAAAGCCTAGTAAATTTCTTTTGAAAAAACACTTGGCCTGTCATATAATGTTTCTAACAGGAGCACTTATGAAACATCATTATCTAAAACCAAAGCTTTTTGCTTTAGTCTTGTTTATCATTTCATTAGGAATGATCTTTGGGGGTTTCTTTATGGAAAGCGAAACCTTCGACTCGAATTTTTTCGGTTTGGCTTTCATTGGAATCTTCGTACTGATCATGTCGGTTGTGACTTTCTTTGTCTATAATAATCTTCAACATAAACTTAATGATCTATTAGACGCTACACCTTTATTGGCCTTCTTATTAAGTGAAGAAGAAGCCAATTTGGCTAAAGAAGAAAACAATCAAGCCCTTAAGAGCTATAACTTGCGCATCTGGCTTACGATTGTAGGCTTCTGTGTTTTGTTCGCAGTCTTAGGACCTCTCTTCGTTGAACAATGGGATCTTTGGATTATGATCTGTGCAGCAATCGCCGTATTCTTTACCTTCGTCTTTTTCTTAGCGACTTATGTACGTACACGAAAATTCAAGACCAGTGATCGTAATGTCATTCTGAATGTAAAAGGTGTCTATTTTATGGGCTCCTATTATACTTTTGGGATGTTGGGTGTTTGGTTGACTGTCGCTGAATTTGATTCTCAAACCAATTTACTTAAACTTGTGGTGACTGCAGTAACAACCGCTGGTCCATCAGATTCAATCATTATCATTCCGATCCCTCTTGAGTATAGAGATAAGATTGAAGCGATTCTTACTGAACTCCCCACCGCAACTTTATAAAAGAAAACCCAACGTACGTTGGGTTTTTTATCGAACGAACCAATTATGATCCAACTGAGGATTAAAGAGATAAACGAAGATCCCTAAGGTAATATAGGCTCCAGAAATGATTTCCCAAACGAAATTACCTGAAGCAATCACAATAAACGTAGCCACGATTCCACCGATGAAGAAAACCACAATCGAGGCAAAATACCATCCTACTTTCCATAGTTCATGATCATTTCCTTTTAAAACAGCGCCCAAGCTAAAGGCCGCATCGGTTAAGTAACCTGTCATATGAGTCGTTCTAACCATGACCCCTCTTACTTTAAAATACGTTCCGTTTTGTAGTCCCATCCCAAAAGCAACTGCTAAGAGAATGATCTCTTGAGAGGCAAAGAATTTCAAACACACATGTAAACTAAGTCCTAAAACAATGGGTAATAGGGTATAGAGCACCCTAAGGTGTTTGGTTCTGCGATAAAACAAGAATCCTGCGATAACAGATCCTAAAGAGAATAACCCAAGATAAGAAAGCAAGATCCCAAACATTCCGAAATTTCCACTCGCCAAAGCTATGGCAGCTTTACTGATGTTTCCAGTGTGATGGGTAATCGTGGTTTCATACAACATGATCGCTGAGATATTGGTTGCCCCGCCTAAAAAAGTAAGGCTGGTGATCCAAATTAAGGTAAATATGCGATTTCGT
>CAZXTB010000050.1:0-8262 GCA_964643535.1 uncultured Erysipelotrichaceae bacterium
TATAGCCGTATTGTTGAATGGGTGAAATACTATAGTTGAGTAAGACATCTTTCCATTTGGCAAATTGGGGCTTTGTCCAATCCCCATAAATTCTTTTATAAGTGGCCGTTCCATGATTGAGTACTTCATCAAAGACGACTCTCACATATTTTTCTGATACATTGTCCGCATCGATAAGGACTGCGATTTTGAGTTCTTTTTCCATAAGTTTCCTTTTTGTTTATTATACCATCTTAAGCCCAACTATGATGAATTCACTGGTAAACCCACGCTTGACTTGAATTGTTCATCCCAATTCTATACAATACCTACGTTAAAGGAGTCCTCATGAGTAAGAAATTAAAGAATTGGCTAAGAATAACGATGATTGCGGCGCTTTATGCGACCTTAACCTTGGTTTTAACCGCGACTTCCTTTGGGCCAGTTCAAGTTAGGATCGCAGAAGCTTTAACGATCTTGCCTTTGTTGGGCTTTTGGCCAGTATGGTCTTTGACCTTAGGATGTGCTCTATCTAATCTCATATGAGCAGCCCTTGGGTTTAATCTATTGGGCTATTGGGATGTCTTATGGGGAAGCTTAGCTACGCTGATTGCGGCTGTTTTGACCTATCAGTTTAGAAACCTAAGATTTAGAAATATCCCTGTCTTATCTTTACTTATGCCTATTTTAATCAATGGATTGGTGGTAGGTTACGAGTTGACTTTCGTGATTGGACCACATAATCTCTTTACGTTTATGTTTTATATGATCAGTGTTATGATCGGAGAAAGCATCAGTGTCCTTCTCTTTGGTTATCCACTCTATCAAGTTCTAAGAAAAACCAAACTATTTAAAACAGAGGCTTAAAACCTCTGTTTTTGTATCCTCATAACCACTTTAGCCCCTAATCTTCGAGGTAGAAATTTCATCAATAGATGAAGAACCTTATTTGAAAATCCAGGAATCGCTACGCTTTTGTTTCGATCAAGGGCTTTCATCGACATGATCACCACCGGTAAAGAACGCATCGAGAAAGTCGATTCGATCCCATCTTGGTGAGCGTAATGGGCAGCTGTCCCAAATTCTGTCTTGGTAGGACCAGGACATACCGCAGAGACTTTGATCCCATGAGGTTTTAGCTCTTCATGAAGAGCCATGGAGAAAGACAGCACATAAGCTTTGGTGGCGTAATACTCGGCCATAAATGGACCAGGAGTATAGGCAGCCATCGAGGCTACATTTAGAATTTCTCCCTCATGATTTTCTTTCATCTGAGGGATAAAATAATGGGTCAAATGACTTAAAGCTAAGACATTGACCATGATCATAGAATCAACGGTTTCACTACTATAATCTTCAAAAGCCCCATGAAATCCAAAACCCGCATTGTTGATGAGACGATGAACGAAAACATCTTTAGGGAGTTGGTCTAAAAAATCTTGAGTTTGTTTTAGATCTGATAAATCGACCTGATAGACTAAAACGCTTATCCCGTATTCTTTTTGTAGTTCTTCTTTTAAACTTACAAGGCGATCCAATCGACGGGCAATAATGATCAAATCTTCTTTTCTAGCGGCATATTGAGTGGCATAATCTTTGCCTAGACCACTGGAAGCCCCTGTAATCAAAGTCATTTTTCTCATAGAGTATGGTCCGAAATAAAACGTTGTTTAATTTTTAAAAGGATGTCTTCACTTAAACCAATCGATAAAAGATAAGCTTCGATGCTTTGATAATGCTCTCTTATGTACACTAAGGTTTCTTCCATATAACTGTTGGTGGAATACATAAGATGGGTGATGTTGTCTTTTCTTTGTTTAAAATAAATCGATCTTTTTAAGTTGGTAAAGCTTACTTCATAGTTGGATACGATGTCTCGATTAGGCACTTTAGCTAGACCTAAAAGAAGCATCGATATGACCCCTGTTCTATCTTTTCCAGCCGCACAATTAAAGAGTATGGTGCCCTCTTTTGCGTTGGCCATAAGGGTCAATACTTCTTTTACTTGAGCTTGATGAGAAAGGATCATCTCAATGTACATATGTTTAAGCGCATCGGTGGGTAGCTTTTCCATCACTTGAGGACTTGCATTTTCAAACAAAGATACATTATGATAGGCAATCTTAGGATGATGCTCAAAAGGACTGGGTCGATAGGCCAGTTCTGCTGTGCTTCTTAGATCGATGATGGTTGATAGTCCATAGTCTTCTAGAAAGCTTTTATCCTTCTCTGTAAGGTCATAGAGGTCATCTGAGCGAAGAAAAACATGCCACTTCGTAGAATGACCATCTTTAGTAGAATACCCTCCTAAATCACGGGTATTGGCTGTTCCTTCTAAAGGTAATCTAACATAATGAATCATAATTTACCAACTTTCTGTAATAGGCTTTAAAACCATTTTTTACGTTTAAAGTAAATAATTAGGCCAATGGCCACAACCAACATCAAAATCAATACTGAAGGATAACCATAGATCCAGTTGATCTCAGGCATGTATTTGAAGTTCATCCCATATAGACCTACGATAAAGGTCAAAGGAATAAAGATGGTCGAAATGATCGTTAAGACTTTCATGACTTCATTCATCTTGATGGAGGCATTGGACAGATAAATATCAACCAAGGAAGACAAGACTTCTCTCATCGTATCGACGGAGTCTAAGACTTGATAAAGATGATCTTGGACATCTCTTAGATAGATTTGAGTTTCTGAGCTTATTTTCTGTTCCCCATGAGAGAGTCTTGATACGACATCTCTTAAAGGCCATATGTGCTTATGCATATACAAGAGATCTCTTTTTAAAAACCTGATCTCATGAAGGTTCTCCGTTGCGTGGACATGAAGAACACGTTCTTCTAAGTCTTCCACGTCCTCTTCAATTTCAGTGATCACATCGAAATAGGCATCCACCAATCGATCCAAAAGGATGTATAAAAGATAATCTGTAGGATTGGTTCTAATCGGATCAAGTGGATTTTGAAGTCGATCTCTGATCGAATCAAAGACATCTCCTTCATACTCTCCTATGGTGATAAGAAGTCCTGGATGATACACCATCGAGATCTGTTCAAAGATCAATTCTTCCTGTTGATAATACATCATCTTAGCGACGATAAAAAGTTCATCTTCGATCAGTTGTAGAGAAGCTCTGCGATTTTCTTCTTGAGTATATTCTAATAGAATGGGATGAAATTCATAGGAATCGATTAAAGGCTTAGCCTGTTGAAAAGTAATCTTATCATCGATGTTGATCCAAACCACCTCTGTTTTAAAACTAGGTTTTTTGAGCCACTCTAAATACTCTTCATAGCTTAGATTAAGTAGTTGGGTCTTATTGTAGAGGATGACCCCTGTGTTTTGCGTTATTTTATCCATGATTCACCTGTTTTTCTTATTATACACTGAGTTTTCATTCTTGAATCCAAAGCCAATACTCATCCAGAGTAATTCCCAGTTCAGTAATCGTTTTAGCAGTCTTTATCCCAACATAACGATAATACCAAGATTTAAATTTATACCCAGTGATGTCTTCTTTTCCTTTGGGATATCGAATGATGAATCCATATTTATAAGCATTCTGTTTTAACCAAGTATAGCTATCTGTTTCTTCAAAGGTAGAGAAGTTTTCGTTGGTTGAGGAGACATCCACAGCCAAGCCTGTTTGATGCTCAGAAAAACCCGGTCGCGCTGCGAAGGTATCGGTGTAAGCTTGGCTATAATGTTTCAAATAATTATCGTAGATTCCTTTTTGAAAACTGTAAGATCGATAGGCAGTCCATTGAGATAAGCCGATCCCATCTTTCGTAATGGCTTCACACATTAGATCATAAGCTAAGGCTGCTTCTTTCACCATCAAGGGTTTTCCACATCCTTGGGCTTGGATCATATTTGATGGGACATAAGTACTGACTAAACCATGATACTTATTGACCAAGAGAAGCGCTTTACTAAAATCAACCGCGATCGTATGGGTATAAGGCGCATAATCACGATCCGTATTGACCAACTCTACGATCTTTCTTAGGTCTTCTTTAGGATAACGTTGGCTTTCTTCTAGATAACGAGATAAACAACCTACGATGAAGTAGTCTGTTTGAAGAAGATCTAAGATCTGATCATTCATCTCTTCTTTTAGGATGACCACCAAGGTAACTGTCGGTAATTGAGAAAGGGCTTTGGCTTCTTGACCACTATAGCCCAAATCGATCAACTCCATAAAATGAGGACTTAAGTAACGCTCTAATGCGTAGTTGGTATGGCATTGTGTTGATAGTTCTAAGATCTGATCGACCGTTAAACTGGATTTCATTTCATTAATATCTATTGAAGAATACCCTTGTAGAGCCAGTTGATCATCGATGATGGATATGGAAACAATATCCTCATGAACAACGAAAACCTTTAACCCGATGACAGTAAGCAATAAAAAAATAAGCAAGGCACTAAAAAGTTTAAAATGTTGCTTATTTTTTTTCATAGTTTAATTGTATCAAACAAAGTGAAACAAATGCTAAAGTCTTATTTGACCTGGCTTATTAAAAAGAGCCATGACTTCTTGAACATTCAATACTTTACCATAGGAAACAACTTTCTCATCAACCACCAAGCCAGGCATTCTCATGATCCCATATTGAGAGATCTCATTCATGTCTTTGACTTTTACGATTTCAGCTTCTATCCCTAAAGACTTCAGTGCTGTACGCGTATTTTCTTCTAAACGTAAGCAGTTTGAACAACCAATACCCAAGATTTTTACAATCATATGTTCCTCCTAAATGAGAATGCCTTGTATGGCATTGAACACGTATCCGATGATCATGATCCCAAGGGTACAATACACCACAAACAGGATCAAGAGTTCTTTCTTCACTACTTTTTTAAGCAAGATGATGCTAGGTAAGGATAAAGTCGTTACCGCCATCATGAAGGCTAAAACGGTGCCTAAGCCTACGCCTTGAGATACCAAAGCTTCTGCGATTGGCAGAGTCCCAAAGATATCCGCATACATAGGAACGCCTACTAAGACCGCTAATGGTACAGAATACCACTTATCTTCACCTAAGATGGCTTGGATCCAAGAAGCAGGGATCCAATCATGAATCAAAGCCCCAATCAATACCCCAACTAAAATATAGATCCATACTTTACGTACGATGTCTAAGACCTGATCTTTTGAGAAGTCATGACGATCTTTATGTGTCATCTTTTCCAGTTCAAGCTCAGTGACTCCCCCTTTTAAGACAAAGGGTTCCACATAGCGTTCCATCTTTAACCATGATATCAAGGTCCCGCCGATGACTGCCAACAATAGACCTACTGAAACATAAGAGAGGGCTACCTTAGGATTAAAGACGCTCATCAATAGAAAGACAGAAGCTAAATCAACCAAGGGAGAAGAAATCAAGAAAGAAAAGGTTACCCCTACATTAAGTCCAGCTTTCGTAAATCCAATAAACAAAGGAATGGATGAGCATGAACAAAACGGTGTAATGGTGCCTAGTAGAGCTGCCAATAATCGCGCAAAAAACCCATTAAAGCGACCCAGGATCTTACGAGTACGCTCGGGAGGGAAATAACTTTGAATGTAGGAGATCGCATAAATAAGAACACTGAGTAAGATAAAGATCTTAATCGTGTCATAGATGAAGTAATGAAGACTTATGACGATGGGGTTACTCATCTGTAAACCAAACAAAGATAAAAACCAAGCGACCCCATCGCTTAGCCAAGTCATTTTTAAGATCGCATCGTATAAAACGTTCATAAGGTCTCCTTATATAGATAACTATCTATATGATAAACCTTTTTATGAATAATACAAGTTTAATCACTTAATTGTTGTTTTAATTTAAGATGGGCAAAGTGGTTGAGTCGGTATTTGACCCATTTCCCGTCTTTTCGAGGATACAGTAATCCACAAGAAACAAGTTGTTTCATATGGAAGGATAAGGTAGGCTGAGTTAAATTGTATTTCTTGATCAAATCACAGGCACAAACTTCATTCGTTTTGGCTTGATTATAGATTTGAAGTCGAGTAATGTCCGATAAGGCCTTCAGTTGAAGGGCCATGGTTTCATCGCAGATGTTGTAGTTTAGGATGGCACTTAGAAGGATTCTTTTTGCGTAAGGTTGAAGTCTTAACTTAACCCAAGGATCTTCAATAAGAGACTGAGTTAAGGAGGGCTCATTTTGTAGATGATGAAAACTAAACTGTAAAGGCTCAATGTCGATGTAGGTGACCTCTTTGAAGTAACTTACTTTAACGCCTTGTAGAGGTGCTTTTATCCAGTCTTCACTCAACTGAGATACTCTTCGTTTAAAATCATAAGAGAACTCATCGTGGGGATCTTTGACTTGTTTAACATAGGCATTGATTAAGTTTGCGGCTGCCATTACTAAAAAGGCATCTTCCTTAACTTTAACAGGATGATTATTTAAGAGTTGTTGAGCCAATTGGGCATCCTTTTCACATAGGACTTCAGGATCTCCAAATTCTTGGCTTTCGATTTGTTTTAATAGGGTTTTATCAATCATTTTGGGTCAAGTTTTTTTCTTTATAGTGGTATTATATCATTATGAGAGATTTACTGTGGGTTTTCGCACTCTGCTTATCGTTCTTATTGCTTCTTAGTCTAGGGTCAAGTTACCTCTTTTTTATGCTTGGATTCTCTAGAATGAAGAAACCTTGGATTAGACGAAGCAAAGATCTAAAAGATGTCGACTATGGGACTTTTAGTTCATTTAAACCTTGGTTCCAGAATCAAAAACCACAAGATCTGTTTATGATGAGTCATGATGGGCTTAAACTACATGCCTATTATTTACCAACGGAAGATCCACAAGCCTTGGTGATCCTTCATCATGGCTATACCTCTCGCGCTGAAGACATGTCGATGTTTGCGAAGCTTTATTCTGATCATATGCAGGTTGATATCTTATCCATCGATATGAGAGCTCACGGACAAAGCGAAGGCAAGTATCTTGGCTTTGGTTGGTTAGAGAAAGATGATACAAGACAATGGATCACCTTTATGAATGAAAAGCTTCATAAGACCTTGCCTGTGATCCTACATGGGGTTTCTTTAGGCGGCTCTACAGTGCTTAATCTAGCTGGAAACAACTGTCCTGATCAAGTCAAAATCATCATCGATGATTCTGGTTTCTCAGATCTTAATCGACAGTTTAAACGTCAGTTTAAAGAAATCTTTCATTTGCCTGTTTATCCAATGCTTCCACTGGGCTCATTATGGTGTAAAATGATTTTGGGATTTAGCTTTAAAAAAGGCTCTCCAATAGAATATGCCTCTCAGATTAAGGTTCCTACCTTAATTATCCATGGCCTTAAGGATATGTTTGTACCTCATCCTATGAGTAATGATCTCTATGATGCCTTAACTTGTCCTAAAAAACTGGTCCATTATGAAGATCAAGTAGTGAACTTCATCAAAGAGAACATGAAATGAAAAAAATCCACATTAAAAAACCCGTCGTTTATTATTTATTGTATCTCGGACTATTGTGCTATTTCGAGATCCTCTTAAGGATCTTTACCTTAAATAGTTCTTTTGATTTGATTCCGTTTATTTTCAATCTATGGTATGCCTTACTTTTAACTTTGATCACATTGGCTTTCAAAACCACTCGAAGCATCTTCTTCGTTTTCGTTTTCCTTTTGACCTTTATCTTAGGGGCTCAAGTGTATTACTATTATTTCTTCAATACTTTCTTTATTGCCTATTCTTTCTTAAGAGCGGGAATGATGGCAGGAAGCTATTATCGAGAAATCCTTACCTTGATCCAAGAAAATCTAAACGTGATCTTTTTCTATTTTATTCCTTTTGGGATCTTACTTTACTTTAGAAAGAAATTAGTGGCCACTCGTCTTCCTTTCAAACAAGTGCTTATTGGTTTGATGGTCTTTGTGGTCTGTTATGGATCTACCCTGATTCAAATCACCACCAGAGACAAAGACGATGCGACCTATGATGCCTATGTCTATCATCCTGAAGTCATCGCCTCAGTGAAATCTCTTGGGGTATTGACCTCATTTACCGTCGATGTGACTCGTTTGGTAAGAGAAAGCATCGGTTTACTCAATGAGACCAGAGAACCTGATGTCATCGATCCTGATCCAGATCCAGACCCAGATCCTGTTGATCCTCTACTTTACAATAAACTGGATATTCCTTTTGATACCTTAAAAGCAAACACCACAAATAAGATCCTTCTGTCTATGCATGAGTATTATTCCTCTAGATCTGCCACCAAACAAAATACTCATAC
>CAZXTB010000051.1:0-2029 GCA_964643535.1 uncultured Erysipelotrichaceae bacterium
CTACTAATAACTTTTTCATCATTTTCCTCCTTTTAAGAAAGTACAGATGTGTACTATACCTTGATTATAAAGAGGTGAAGAAATTATGTCAATTCTAATTTCACTGTATTTTCACAAAATGGCTAATTTTCACATAAAATTTCTGAAACAATTTTCATTGATAGAAACATCACTAACTTTTGCCTATTTTTGGGCTTTTTGGTATACTAAGTAAGCATTATGGAGGAATACCCAAGTGGTTGAAGGGGGCGGTTTCGAAAACCGCTAGGAGTTGCAAGGCTCGCGCGGGTTCAAATCCTGCTTCCTCCGCCAAGTTTTAAGTCTAAAGCACCTTATGGGTGCTTTTTTTTATATGCAAGAAAATATTTTTAGATCGATATATAAGATTCAAATCATATGATCTTCATTTTAGCTCATGTCCTTTTTTTTACCCAATGTAAGTTATTGTTCTAGCTAAGAGGTAAGATAGAGTGGAAGTGGAGAACAAGTATGGATAAAATCAAGCATGGAATATTAGGAGTCCTTATCGGGGATGCCATAGGCTTACCCGTTCAATTTAATGATCGAGCTTGGTTTACTAAGCATCCTGTCACCACAATGATAGGAAACGGGGTGTTTAATAAGCCTTTAGGATCTTGGTCAGATGATGGTAGTTTAACCCTGGCTTTGGCTTCGTCTTTATCTCAAGGTTATGATTTAGAAAACATCATGAAAGAGTTTGAAGAATGGTTGTTTTATGGAAAGTACACGCAAGATGGCCAAGCCTATGATATGGGACAAACCACGATGAATGCGATCATGAACTATCACCGAGGGGTACCTGTTTCTAAATGTGGAGGCAAGACTTATTACGACAATGGGAATGGTTCTTTGATGAGAATCTTACCTTTGGTTTTTTATTTGAGAGCGAAGTATGGGAAATATTTTACTCAAAATTCTCAAGCGATGAGAATCATCCATGAAGTCAGTGCTTTAACGCATGCTCATGAATTGGCGAAAATGAGCTGCGGGATCTATCTATCCATCGCCAATGAATTCTGTAATGGTGAATCCATAAGGAATGGTATAGAATTAGGGGTTCATAAGGCAATGCTTTATTATTCTGCTGATCCTCTTTATAAGAAAGTCTATTTAGAATATGATCGTCTTATAGATATAGACTCTTTCTCAAAATTAAACGTTAAACAAATCGGTTCCTCAGGTTTCGTTAAAGATACCCTTGAAGCTTCCTTGTGGTGCTTACTCAACAGTTCTACTTATCAAGAAGCCATCTTAATGGCGGTTAATCTAGGGAATGATACCGATACAACTGCGGCAGTCTGTGGTGGCCTTGCAGCTCTATCCTATGATACCCTACCCATGGATTGGATCAGTGCTCTTCACAAGAGCGAACAAGTGGATCTCATTTGTGCTTCATTAGAAAAACATCTTGAAAAGATAAAAGCAGCCTAGTTTAGTGGCTGCTTTTTCTTTCATTTATTTCTTATAGTAAGGTTTAACGTAAGCAGGAACCCCATTGTGGTAAACGATGACCGGTTGGCCTTCAATCAAGGGTCTCATATAAGCGATCGCAGCTTCATTGACGCCTCTGAAGTTAGGATTAGCCCATTCTATTGGGAAGTTCTTAACATGATTGGCAACATTGGATGCGGCTGTGGCGAAGTATTCAACATCATAGCCCTTTGTATTCTTTCTCTTAACGCCAACCATTTGACCTGTAAAGCTTGGATCTTGAGATCTCATATGAGCACTCATCCCTAATTTAAAGGACTCTTCAACATCCACTGAGGATTGTTCAGAAGCATGGCAACGTTGAGCGGTCGATAGATCTTGGACCTTAGCTCTATTGGCAACACCACTGGTCAAGATCAAGTCTTTGACTGCGTTGGCTGCGCCACCTAAGATCGCATGACCGAAACCATCATTCTTAGCTTCACCCGCTGCGAGATAAGTTCCATCCGCATAACGAGCACCTTCAGAAACCACCACATAACACTTATTGGTCTCATCGATGGATTTCTTAACTTCT
>CAZXTB010000051.1:2039-8238 GCA_964643535.1 uncultured Erysipelotrichaceae bacterium
AAGACTTCTTGACGTGTATAAACGTTAACATCCAACCATGTCTGCAAGGCTGTGGTCGCAATGAATTTAGCGGCTGATCCATAGCCTGGGCAATGGTCTGTCATCATCAAATCATTATCGACGGTCTTAGGACATCCTACAAACCGACGATTGGTGATCTTGTTGGCTAAGGCATATTCGCTTAATGCGAATACGGTATCCATCGAATCGTTTCCACCGATATAAAATAAGGTATCTACATCATACTTCTCCATCACCGCAAACAACTTTTCAAAATCAGCAGTATTGCTTCTTTTAAGTTTATAGCGACATGATCCTAAAGCACTGGAAGGTGTCTGTCTTAATATACGATTTTCTTCTTCGCTCATATGACTTAAATCAACCAGCTTTTCTTGAAGAATGCCTTCGATTCCATTGAGTCCGCCATATACTTTCGTATAGATTGGATTCATTTGATTGGCCTTAACGACCCCTGCTAAAGTTGCATTGATGACCGAGGTTGGTCCGCCTGATTGCGCTACGATACAATTTCCCATAATGTCCTCCTGAGTTCGAAAATATTATACAACTTCTACGACGTCCTTACTACCTGACTTTAACTCAAAAAGCAGAATTATGGTTTTAGTCCTAGTCTGTGATAAGATGAACCTATGAAGGTTTCTCCTGAAGATTTCACCACCATCTATCATGCGACGCTAACGCAAGTCAGTAAATTTGTTCATTTTAAAGTGAACGATCTAGAAGATGCCCAAGAACTGGTCCAAAATATCTATTTGGACTTTTATAAACATCTCTGTAGAAACGAAAAAGACATCGATAATGTAGCTGCTTATCTTATATCTATGGCTAAGAATGAATTGACCCGCTATTATAAAACAAAAAGCGAGATGCCTAAACTTATCGCTGATGAAGACAATATGATGATAGAACAGATTCCAGATGTTCAAGATGTAGAAGTCGAAGTCATCAATGACCTAAGTAGCCAAGAAATCTGGGACATTATCGAAACAATGCCTCCTCTAGACAAAAAGATTCTAGTTGCCCATTATCGATTTGATTTACCCTTCTCTGAAATCGCAAGATCTTTGAATATGCCTGGCTCTACCATAAGAAGCCGTCACCATAGTGCCATTGAGACCATTAAATCTAGAATTAAATGATTATTTTTCGTTATTTTTCACGAAGTTGAACTCTTATATAGTGAAGGGAGATGTCCACGATGAGCAACAAACTTAAACAAAGCATCCAAGACCACGCGTACAACGAAGCAGAAATGCTACGCAAGATCATGAACTCTGCTCATGCACAAGGCATTGTTCCTATGAAAAAGAAGCCGTTTTATGCGACACCAGGGTGGAAGTTGGGACTGAGTTTCGCACTGGTCGTCATCCTTGTCTTAGGAGTTATTACTCAAATCGATAAATTTCATCTCTTTGACAACAACACAATCACCGCGATTTATGCCTTAGACATCAATCCAAGTTTTGAAATCTCCGTCAATAAAAACGATAAGGTCGTCTCGATTACCGCCATCAACGAAGATGCATTAAACATCGAAGTAGAAGATCTGTTTGGGAAACCTGCCACGAGTGTTATAGAAACTTTGATCAAAAGATCAGAAGAAGCTGGCTTCATCAATACAACGGATCTGGTCGATGATTATGTCTTAGTCTCTGTCATCCCGATGAACGAAGAAGATCATACTCAAACCGATGGTCTTGAGAAAAGAATTTCTGATGCTTCAAAAGACAGTGCTTATCTACAGAATCTAAACGTCGCAGTCATAAAATCAACCTTGGTCGAATTAAGAATTGCTGAATCTAAGAAGATCCCAATTGGTCTTTATGTCATCAATGGATTGATTGAAGATTCAGAAGGAACCATTCTTAGCGCAAAAGAATTCTTCTCAGATCCTGAAAACCGAGAGACCTTTCAAACCAAGGGTCTTATTAAGACCGATAAAGTTGATCGTCTAAAAGCGAGGATCCTCATCGCTTTAGGTAAACTAGATGCGATTGGGGTCGATACTTCAGACATAAAGAATCGTTTGATCACAGCCAAAGATGAAGACCTCATCGATATCCAAAACGAGGTCCGTAAGTTACTCAATAAACATCATTTAGGGTCTACTTCTGAAGTCAATGCCAAAGATGAAGTCTACGCTTAAAACAAAAAAGACGCTAGCGTCTTTTTTTATGGTGCTTGTGGTTTTTGAAGTTCCTGAATTTTAGAACTTACAAGTTCCCAGTCTTTTAAGAAGGCATTGAGTTCGTTATGAATCTGATCGATTTGATCATTCAGTAAATTCATTTGAGCTTGATCGTGATAATAAGTAGGATCGTATCGTTTTTCTCGATACTCTTGAAGTTCAGTTTCTTTTAGAGTAATGGACTCTTCAAGTTTAACCAATTGTTTACTCAAGCGCCCAATCGATTCTTTAGATTGATCTCGATGGGTGCCTTTTATCAAAGGCTCTGATTTAACTTCAACGGTATTAAGCGCATACTCTGGATAAGATAAAGGATAATAGTCTGCTTTACCATTTTCTATACTGAGCACCGCTGTGGCCATTTTTTGAATAAAGTATCGATCATGAGAGACAAAGATGAGGGTCCCATCATAATCATGTAAGGCATCTTCTAATGCTTCTTTACCTAAGATATCTAAATGATTGGTTGGTTCATCTAAGATAAGCAAATTGGCTCTTTGAAGTAAAAGCTTAGCGAGACTTAGTCTAACTTTTTCTCCACCACTTAAGACATTGACACTTTTAAAGACTTCATCTGCGGTAAACAAGAAGCGACCCAATACCGTTCTCACTTGAGTATGCGTCAGTTCAGGAAAGCCATCCCATAGTTCTTCAAGGACAGTCTTATCACTTTTATAATCACTCAGTTCTTGATCGAAATAACCAACTTCGATTTGATGACCCAATAAGGTCTCTCCACCTAAGGCAGGAATCTTTCCGATAATGGTCTTTAAGAAAGTTGATTTCCCATGGCCATTAGGACCGATAACTGCGAGCCTGGTCCCATGCATCAGCGTCAAATCGATACTCGCCAATGCTTTATCATAACCTATTATTAACGCATCGCTTTTGAGTACTTGTTTTCCTCCTCTTAAACGAGAAGAAAACTGTGCTTTAAAATTTTTAACGTCGGCATTAGGCGCATCGATCTTATCCATACGATCAAGATATTTGATCTTAGACTGGGCGAACTTCGCTTTGGATCGTTTATAACGAAACTTCTCAATCAAGACTTCTAGACGCTCTATGTCTTTTTGTTGACGTTTATAGGCTTGTAGTTGTTTCTCTTGATTAAGTGTCTTAGCGGCTTGATATTGAGAGTAGTTACCAGTGTAAGAAGTTAGATTTCCGAATTCTATCTCATTGATGATGTCTGCTACATGATCGATAAACATACGATCATGAGATACAAAGAGTATGGCTTTATCGTAGTACTTTAGATAGCTCTCTAACCATTCGATGGTCGCCATATCTAAGTGATTGGTTGGTTCATCCAGAAGCAATAGATCTGGTTTACTCAATAAGAGTCTAACGAAAGCGAGCCTTGTCTTTTGACCAGAAGAGAAGGTAGAAAGAGCTCTCATTAGATCGCTGGCTTCAAATCCAAACTTCGTAAAGACGGTCATCATTTCTGATTTGTAGGTATAGCCACCTTTGTCTTCAAAGGCATGCTGAAGATTCGCATAGGTTTCCAGTAGCTTTTCACTATGATCTGACACCATTTGTTCGCCCAGTTTATTAAGTTGAGCTTCACAATCAAAAAGCGGCTGATAGATGGTAAGAAGCATCTTTTCAACCGTAATGGACTCATCTTCAAAAGTAATCTGAGATAAGGTTTCAATTCTTAGATCTCTAGGCCGGATCAAATCACCCTTATCAAGGGTTTGTTCACCACTTAAGATTCTAAGTAGAGTGGTTTTTCCACTCCCATTACGACCAACTAAGGCAATCTTTTGTCGATCTCTTATCTCAAAATCGATGTCTTCAAAGACATCTTGAGACCCAAAGGCTTTGGTTCCTTTTTGTATCGATACAATCATTGGGAAACCTTTTCCAGTTGAAGATAATCCGCAAAACCTAAAGCGATATTTTCTATCAAGGCATCGTGTTGAGTGGTGTATAGATCAAAGTCGTGTTGATTGGAGATAAACAGAAGATCCAATAAAATAGATTGAACCCCATAAGGATTATTTAAGGCAAAGGGCTCATTCTCCGCAGAGGCTTCAGAATACTTAGCTGCCCCTAAGATCTTACCCCCGGTTTCTCTTACATCCGTATTCACGTCCATTTTATCTTCTAAGACACGACCACTGATGATGCCCAGTTTATTTCCAGGAGAGCCTACCCCATAGATGGTTAAGTCATCCTGTTGAAGATAAGCATCAAAAATAGCTGTCGCGAAACGATTGGAAGTGTAATGAGAGTAAATGATTCTAGCCCCTTTATCGTTGGCGTTGGCACTCCCATTGATATCTAAGGCGATGTAATACTTCGCTTTGACATTATAGATCTTAGCCATACGACCATCTAAGCCCCATCGATCAATGATTTCATTGTCTCTGGTGATGAAGACTCTTAATCCATAAGCTTCTAGTTTTTCTTTAAGTAAGGTGGCTGATTCGAAAAGAGCTTCAGCCACATTGACATCATTCTTTACGATATTATCTCCTGGCGTTTGATACTTGCTTGGATCTATGACCACATCATAGATGGCTTCAGGAACTTCTTTTTCAGCAACTCTAATAAACACATAGTTCTTATCGAGTATGGTTTGATTCTCTATTGGGGATTCTATCAAATCTTTATCCGCTACGATCTCAATTTCCATCCCTAAACCATTATGACGACGTATCGTATAGAATTCATCATAGAAGCTATCTTGAGCGATCAATCTTGTCTTAACGAGGTTCTCCATCACATAGACTTCATAGAAACCTTGAGGTAATGTATCTAAAGGAATTTGACGATCGATGTTGCTTTCCATCATATAAACCAACTCTGTCCCATCACAGATGTTTCTTAAGATTACGGTCTTACCTACAAAAGGATCTGTTTTACCCAATTCAAAAGGTTCATTGTAGATGTTTAAGGTTTCCCCATAGTAAAGATGCTCAGAGAGATTATCCGTGTCTGTATAAGACATCGTTTTAAAGACCGCTTGAGCCTTAGATAAACTATAATCACAGACCGTATATTTGGGTTGTATGACTTCTACTTTATGAGGAAACATTAAGGTCAAGATGATATAAAGAATCAAGCTCATCAAGACCAAAAATGGAAGGACGATCTTCCATCTTATTTTACGTCTTCTTGAACGAGCATCTCTTCTTACTTTTTTCATAAACGAATGTCTACAATGTGTTTAGGTAAACGGGCTTCTATAGGAGGTAGGGTCCCATAGGATGGCGCAATGGCTGTACACAGATATTCATGAGGATGAGCCGCAATAGGCAAGGTCGTATCTTCAAATGGCACATACTGAACTGGATAAATATCTTCTTTCTTAAAGATGAAAGGATGAAAAGGCGTCTTAAAGGTCCAAGTCAAATCAAAACCGATATACTTCGATTTTCGATTAAGCTTTCCATATAAACGAGCATTACCTAAAAACCAGTACTTTAAAGGTAAAGGATTGATCTTAAGATTCTCAAATAAAATGATAAACGGCATCAACAACTGATTGGTGAGTCGTAAAGGCAAATCCAAGAAATGATTAGGCGTTGCATAGTCATAAACGAAGACATCCACAAAGACCCCATCAGAGTCTGTACAACGATTGCCTAATAAGGAATTTACTTCTTTTAGGTAGGTTCCCTTTTTACGGATCTTCATCCCAGGAATCAAGACATTGTATCGTTTATTGGTTTCAAAACAATGAATGACATACTTATCACCCAACTCATGGGCAATCTTTTGAAAGGCACGATAATCATCGATCATCATCGAGATATCTGCATCATCATCCCAAGGGATGAATCCTTGATGTCTGACCGCACCTAAAGCACTGCCTCCATTGAGAAAGTAAGGGATATTATGTTTGCGACAAAGCGCATCAATGTCTTTTAGCATTTCTAAAAGAACCATTTGGACATCACGAACGGTAATCTGTGATCCATCTGGATTGGTTTTTAAAAGGTAAGATTCCATATTAGAACAGGAGATTTTTCGGCG